>CAZZJJ010000251.1:0-2414 GCA_964654405.1 uncultured Treponemataceae bacterium | reverse complement strand
GTGGAAGCATAGAGGCTTGCGGTCGCGTTGACTAGAATGCCATCCTTTCCTTCCGTGTAGGTACTGTCAGATGGCTTGAACTCACTGTAACCATCATATGCATCTGATTTTGCTATAATGAGATAATCAGTTGAAGGATTGCCCGGCATGGCGATTGGTCCAAGCGTTAGGCTTGTTTTTACGGTTGCTTTAGTCCATGCGCCAGTCTGATAGGCATAGAGCAGCCCATCCGCGGTTGTCACGAAAACCTTTCCTGCTGCGGTATCAGCACAGATGCCGCCAATGGTTTTTGTTTCAGCCTTCGGTGAACCAGCCGAAGCTTCTTCAGTCATGCTTCCTGTGAGGCCTTTATAAAGGGCTGAAGATGCCGCTGCCCAATAGGATGTCCCATCAAAGGCAACCGATAGTACGCCTGAAGCCAGGCCGCCAAATCCCGCGCCGGCGAGCGCAAAACCGCTTCCGTCATCATAGTAGAGCTTGTAATTGTTTTCGGCCGGGCTGCCATGCGCGGCGACAAAAAGCGCGCCGTTGACAAGCCACATCCCGTCTATGGCAAGACCCGAAAGGTTTGTCGAAGTCACCGCAGTCCAGCTGGATCCACCGTCTGCCGATTTGAAAATCCCCAGGAAGCCATTATCCGTGCTCGAGGAAATTGCAGCGTACACCGTAGATGTGCCGTCGCCCGCTATGCCGTTGCAGAAATAATTTGTGCTGTCATTGACTGAAAGGAGATTCCAGCCAGTGCTGCCAACTTTAGGGCGGAAATAAATCTTCGCCATGGCTGCGTAGAAATTGCTTCCATCTTCAGTCACCGCCTTGACGTTGGCATTGAGAAAAACATCGGTTCCCGTTTGTTTCTTTTCAGTCTGGATGCTCTGGAAAACTCCGAAAGTATTGTCACAGGAAATAACTGCGCCGAGAATGAAGAGCGCCAGAACAAGGAACGCGAAAGCCGTTCCGGAAAGATTCTTTTTCATGATTGTCTCCTAGAAATGATACAGCGCGGACAATGTGAGCCCAAGAAAATTGCCGTATCGGGTCAGGTTGGAATACGCGCCGGTATGAATTTCCGGAATCAGCCAATAGCTCAGGCTGCCTCCAAGGCTCCAAGATTCACCAATTTGCCGGTATATTCCAAAATTCAATTTGGTAAAAGGAGTTATTACTCCATTACCGGACAGGCGCATGATTGTCAGGCCGACATCGAGCCCGAGGCTGTATTCCATGGGGGCGATGCCCCAGAAATAGCCCGCGTGAGCCGCTATTGGCGCGATGAAGAGGGTTCTGCCCGCTACGGTCGTATTGAAGGCACCTGTCAGAGATCCGCCGATTGTCAGCCGGTTGGCGATAAAATATTGATATTCAAGAGAAAAAGAAGCGCCGAATCCAAGAGGGTAGCTTTCAGAAGCTCCCGCATCCTGCGGCAGAATAAAAAGGGGAATTTCGGCTCCGGTAGAAAGAGAAATCAGCTGACTGCCTTTCTTGTGAAGGCCGCCGAAATAGTCTGTGCCTTGCGCATCCTGGGCTGCAAGCGGGATTGCCAGAGCAATCAGCAGAATCAATAACGCGGGGAAATGCTTCATCGTTCCTCCCTGAAACTCAAACGTACAGCAAAGCGCCAATCTTCGCAACCATTCCGGTCTTTCTATTTTGGGTGCTTCTGTCTGAAAGCCCTTGCTTTTTGAGCAGGTTTTCCAACCAGCCTCCGCGCGGAAGCCAGAATTTTCCAACGGGCCCCAGTCATGCATTCATCCCATGGCTCAATGGCGTAGAGGATGGCGCTCAGCTTTCTGAAAGAAAACGCATCAACAGCCGGCTTTGTAACACCGCATCCCAGGAAAAAGCCGAATTTCGGCCAGACCTCGGTCAATTCGCATGCAGAAGCAGAAACCCCTGTGGTTTTCAGTATTTCCTGCCCAATTTCCGCAAGCAGCTCTTCCTGGACATTGTCCGGTTTGAGAAGCCATGAATCGCCGACCCGGACAGGTTCACTGAAATCAAGCTGAAATGGAAGCGAGTTGAGAATCTGCGGCACCTCCAGCCGAAAGCGCAGAGCGGCCCGGGCAAGCTGCCTTTCCAATTTTCTTTGGACCTTCCGCGCGGAATTAGATTCGGAATTCAGCTTTTCCGAATCAGATTTGCTGGCATAGGGAAAATCGGATTCGGCGTAATGCAGAAAAATCCCTGGCGGAAGAGCGCAGAACCGCTGACATCTATTCTCTCTGAAAAGCCTGCTGCCTGCGGCATTGACGATTCGCAGGATACTGCCATCCGGCACGAGCGCTATTCCCAAAATTCGCTGTTCATGATACATCTCGGTAGTCTTATCCTCGATTCCATGATACAATTTCACACAGGAAGGGTAAAGGCGGACAGCTATGAACCAGAAAATAGAACAATTGACGGAGTTTCTT
>CAZZJJ010000250.1:0-2429 GCA_964654405.1 uncultured Treponemataceae bacterium | reverse complement strand
ACGGCATAGTACAAAAACCATACCTCTGAAGTATGGCAAGGAGTCAGCATGAGCGAATCACAGAAAGAGGAATCAGGCTACAGCGATTTTATCAGAGAAGCTGTAGCGAAGGATTTGAAGGAAGGACGGTATAAAGAAGTTCATACCCGCTTTCCTCCCGAGCCGAATGGATGGATTCATATCGGACACGCGAAAGCAATTTTTGTCGATTTTGAAGTTGCCGCGTCATTCGGGGGTAAATGTAACCTTCGCTTTGACGATACCAATCCCGAAAAAGAAGACATGTCCTATGTTGAGGCTATCAAGCGGGATGTCAAATGGCTTGGCTATGATTGGGAAGATCGCGAATTCTACGCTTCCGACTATTATGAAACTTTGTATGAGCTTGCTAGAAAGCTGATTCGCAAAGGACTCGCCTATGTCGATGACCTCGATGAAGAACAGATTAAAGAATATCGAGGCACCAATGTCCCCGACAAGAACAATATCACGTATACCCCTCCTGGGAAAAACAGCCCGTACCGCGATCGAAGTGTTGAAGAAAACCTCGATCTTTTTGCCAGAATGCGGGCAGGCGAGTTCCCCGATGGCTCCAAAACGCTTCGCGCCAAGATTGACATGGCGCATCCCAATCTTCTGATGCGCGATCCTGTCATGTACCGGATCAGGCGCGAACCGCATTATCGCACCGGAACACAGTGGTGCATCTATCCCATGTACGATTTTCAGCATCCTTTATCTGATGCGATTGAAGGTATCACACACTCACTCTGTTCTCTAGAATACGAAATTCACAGACCGCTGTATGAATGGTTTGTCAGCAATTGCGAGGTGTTTCCCTCACGCCAGATTGAATTTGCACGGCTCAATCTGACTCATACCGTTCTTTCAAAACGATGGCTCATTCAGCTCGTACGGGAAGGCAAGGTAACCGGCTGGGATGATCCCCGCATGCCGACCATTGCGGGAATGCGGCGGCGCGGCTACTCTCCTGGGGCCATCAGAGATTTTCTTGGAAGAATCGGCATCGCGAAAACCGACTCCATGGTGGATATCCAGCTTTTGGAACATTGCATCCGCGAGGATTTAAATAAAAAAGCCTCACGCTACATGGCGGTTCTGAATCCAGTCAAGCTGATTATCGATAATTGGCCAGAAGACAAGGTCGAACTGCTTGACGCGGTCAACAATCCGGAAAGCCCGGAGGCCGGCTCGCGGAAAATCCCCTTCTCGAACGTGATCTATATCGAAAGCGAGGATTTCAGGGAAGTCCCGCCACCGAAGTATTATCGCCTCTTCCCGGGCAACCAGGTTAGGCTGAGATATGGTTATGTCATAACATGCACAGGATTTGAAAAGGATCCTGAGACGGGCAGAATCATCGCGGTCCACAGTGAGTACGATCCGGATACCCGCGGCGGTGATGCCAAGGACAACAGGAAGGTAAAAGGAACCATTCACTGGGTATCAGCAAAATCAGCGGTACCGTTTGAAGCCCGCCTGTACGATCATCTGTTTGAGCCGGAGCGGCCCATGGATGTAGCTCCCGGACATTCTTTCATGGAAAATCTTTCCGAGCATTCACTCGAAGTAATCCCAAAGGCATTCGGTGAGCCGGCTATCGCGGCTATCCCCGTTGGTGAGACAGTCCAGTTTGAACGCATCGGATATTTCTGCAAGGACCCTGATTCGACCCGTGATTCAGCAGTATTCAACAGAACTGTCGGCCTCAGGGATACCTGGGCAAAGATCGAAAAGAAAAACTCCTGATATCAGGACATTCATAGCGAGAAGGAGAACGTGATGGGCGATACCCAAGTTACGATGGAAAAAATTGTTTCTCTTGCCAAGCGGCGAGGCTTTGTGTTTCAGTCATCTGAGATTTACGGCGGCCAGGCGGGAGCCTGGGATTACGGTCCTTATGGCATTGAATTAAAAAACAGAATCGCCAGGTTCTGGTGGAAGGAAATGACCCAGCTCCATGACAATATTGTGGGCCTTGACGCAGCTATCCTCATGCATCCGCGCGTCTGGGAAGCTTCAGGCCATGTCGAAAATTTTACCGACCCGCTGGTTGACTGCAAGAAATGCAAAATGCGATTCAGGGCGGATCAGATTCCTGAAGAGAATCTTGCCAGCAAGACTTGCCCAGAGTGCGGCGGCGAGCTGACCGATACCCGCAAATTCAACCTCATGTTCAAGACGAATATCGGGCCGGTTGACGACGGTTCCGGGCTCATCTATCTCCGCCCGGAAACAGCCCAGGGTATTTATGTCAACTACAAGAATATCGTGCAGTCGAATCGAATGAAGATCCCGTTCGGCATTGCCCAGATCGGAAAAGCTTTCCGCAATGAAATTGTGACCAAGAACTTCATTTTCAGAACCTGCGAGTTCGAGCAGATGGAAATGCAGTTCTTTGTCAAACC
>CAZZJJ010000249.1:0-2429 GCA_964654405.1 uncultured Treponemataceae bacterium | reverse complement strand
AGAAGCTTGTCGAAAAGGATGTCGTTTACAACATCAAGAAAGCCAAGATGCTGGTTGAGTCCGAAACTCCTGAAGTCTATGCAGTCCTCGACGAAGTGGTCAAAGAGCATCCGGTTCTGCTGAACCGCGCTCCGACCCTGCACCGGCTTGGTATCCAGGCTTTTGAGCCGATCCTGGTTGAAGGAAAGGCTATCAAACTGCATCCGCTCGTCTGCAAGGCTTTCAACGCTGACTTTGACGGCGACCAGATGGCAGTCCATGTCCCGCTCACCAATGCGGCGCAGGCAGAGTGCTGGACGCTCATGCTTTCCAGCCGCAACCTTCTGGACCCCGCGAACGGGAAAACCATTGTTTACCCTTCCCAGGATATGGTTCTCGGTATCAATTTCCTCTCCCGGCCCAAGAAAGGCGTCAAGGGAGAAGGCAAGCGCTATTCATCCTCGGAAGAACTTCTGCTGGCCTGCGAAAGCGACGCCTGCGACTATCAGGCGGAAGTAAAAATTCCAGCGCCTAAAAACCTTGTCTGGAACAAACTGAACCAGGTGTCAACGCTGCCTCCAAACCGGGTTATTTCCACCACAGCTGGCCGGGTTCTCCTCAACGAAGCGCTGCCCGCCGAAATTCCTTACATTAACTATTCACTGACTGATAAAGACATACGAGCTTTAATCGAAGTAGTCTACAAGTTCCATGGCCCCTTCATCACGGTCAATATGCTCGATGCCATCAAGGACATGGGCTTCCGGTACGCTACCTTCTTCGGCGCTACCATCAGCATGGAAGACATTGTCATTCCCGCCGAAAAGGCTCAGATGATTGAAGATGCGAACAAGCAGGTCGAATCCATCCAGAAGCAGTACATCGCGGGGCATATTACCCAGGACGAGCGCTATAACCGCGTCGTTGAAGTATGGTCCAAGACGAATGAAGAGCTGACTGCGGTCATGATGAAAACCCTGGAAAAGGATAAGGACGGCTTCAACAACATCTACATGATGGCCTATTCAGGCGCTCGAGGAAGCCGAAACCAGATTCGACAGCTCGCCGGCATGCGAGGCTTGATGGCAAAACCATCAGGCGACATCATCGAACTGCCGATACGATCCAACTTCCGCGAAGGCCTGTCTGTCATCGAATTCTTCATTTCAACCAATGGTGCCCGAAAGGGTCTTGCCGATACTGCTTTGAAAACCGCTGATGCAGGTTACCTGACTCGAAGGCTTGTCGATATCGCCCAGGACATGGTTGTCAATATTGAAGACTGCGGCACCATCAACGGCGCTGTTCATACAGCCCTGAAAGATGGCGAAGAAATCATCGAACCGCTGCGTGAACGCATCATCGGCAGATTTACCCTGGATCCGATCAAACACCCGATTACCGGTGACCTCATCATCGACTCCAACCAGGAAATCACCGAAGAAGTCGCCAATGCGATAGACGCTGCCGGTATCGAAGAAGTGACCATCAGAACCGTCCTTACCTGCGAAGCCCGATATGGCGTCTGTCAGAAATGCTATGGCCGCAACCTCGCGACGGGCCGAACCGTAGAAATCGGTGAAGCGGTCGGGATCATCGCGGCTCAGTCCATCGGACAGCCTGGTACCCAGCTGACGATGCGTACCTTCCATATCGGCGGCGCGGCGACCAAGGCTAGCGAAGAAAACCGTATCTACCTGAAATATCCGGTTCTTGTGAACAGAATTGAAGGAAGCTATGTCCCCACAAAAGACGATACCTATCTCTTCACCCGCAAGGGATACATCTATGTCTCAAGGATCTTCTTCAAGACTGAATTTTCCAAGGGTGACACCCTCCTGGTACAGGATGGCGCAAGAATCCTCAAAGGCTCGGCAATCATTCGAAGAAAAGATGGAACAGAGGTTGTCGCGACCGATATCTCCTACGCAAAAATTCTTGGCTCACTGCTGCTCCTGATTGCGCAGGATCAGAAAATCGAAGTCCGGAACGGCTCCGAGCTGCTGCCGAAGGAAGGTCAGATTGTTGCAGCCAATGAGACCCTTGCCGTTTTCGATCCCTTTGCTGACCCCATCATTTCCGAATTTGACGGATATGTCCGATACGAGGACATCATACCGGGTTCAACCCTCAAGGAAGAAATCAACGAAGAAACCGGCAATATCGAAAAGAAGATCACCGAGTTTGCATCAGAGCGCGAATCCAAGCAGCCGCGAATCATCATCGCGGACGAAGCAGGCAACGAAATCTTCGCCTATCTCCTCCCGGGCGGTGCGTACCTCAATGTCGAAGACGGCGAAGTGATCAAAGCGGGGAAAACGCTTGCGAAAACCCTGAAGGAAAGCGCCAAAGCCATGGACATCACGGGCGGTCTGCCGCGGGTCAGCGAACTCTTCGAAGCCAGAACACCGCGGAGCATCGCGGCGCTCGCCATGGCCTCCGGAAAAGTC
>CAZZJJ010000248.1:0-2440 GCA_964654405.1 uncultured Treponemataceae bacterium | reverse complement strand
TTCTCGCCCCATTCGGCGATTATCTTTTCGGCGGTCTGGTCCGCCCAATGCAAAGATTTCTTATGTTCCATAGAGATAAGTATATCGTATTTTTTTGCAGCGTGAGAATAGGGTGCCAGCCGCTATCAATAAACGAGTCTGTTCGAAAAATCCACCAATTCCCCTTGTTTCATGATGGTCAATTCCCTGCAATCTTTCATAAGCAGGGTGATGGTGGGCTGTTGTACGAGTCCATCCAGATGAATCATAGCGGGTGCATCTTCATCATAATTCGAGCCGATCGCGAAATGGCAGGTGCTGTACACTTTTTCATCTTCCAGCATATTGCCAGTTATCCGCGCTTCGGTATTGAGACCGATTCCGAGCTCGCCGATATGGCGGGCATTGATGCCGTACTGCAAGGCTTTTTCCGGATCCATTCCCTTTTCATGGACAAGCCGCGCTGCCATATTCATGCCGGTCTGCAAAGCAGCTTCAAGCTGTTCAGCTTCTTTCCCGCCTTCTGCGCCCAAGACAAAGCCTCCACTCACCGAGCACGAAATAGGGGTTTTTATGATGATATCGCCGGCAATATTTGCGATCGAGCCGTCAAACACGATGCTTCCTTCTGCTGATCTGAGAGCTGGCGAAATGAAAACTTCTCCAGCCGGCAGATTGCCGCCGCTCCCCGGCTTTGTAAAATCGCCGTCATCGATAAATGCTTTCCTGCCTGATATGCTGAATGTAATATCGGTGCCTGATGGGGCGGCGATATGAACAGCTTCAGCATCCGTGAGCAGCTGCGATAGGATCTGAGCGCGGGTACGCATCAGGGAATAATCGATGCTGACGGTTCTCAAGAACATGTCGAGTGTAATGCCCGGCGACCAGAATGCCCGCATCTGCTTTGTTCCGTGCAGAAGGTAGTGGAAGATATGGTCATAGCTGATCCCATCGGAAGCGATAAGGGGATTTTTCACATGCTCGGGGTCTTTGCCGAGTTTTTCAGCGGAAATCGAGGCAAAGGCGTCAGGACACTGGCTGATGGCATCCAATACATATGGTTCTGCGTAATCGGTCTGGGTTTTTATCGGCTGAAAAAGCAGTGTTGTCTGGATGCCTGCTTTATCGGCTTCATCTTTCAGAGCCTGGGCGATGAGCGCCTGTTCGGTTCCGGGATTGGTAACGATGAGAAAAGTCTCACCTTCGGTGAGTCCGAGGCAGTCGATTATTGCCGTTCGGGCAGCTTTTGCGAGCAAAGTTGTGTCCATATCCATCCTTTCAGCGCCGCAAAGGGCTCTGCGGTAAAAGCCAAGTACTATTGGTTTTGAGCAAGGCTCCGCTTGTAAATGGGGATGCGCGATTGTGGTGCAAGGCTTAAAGGATCCGATTCCCCGCGGATCAGGTATTGATACGCAATGCCGGCGACCATGGCTCCATTGTCACCGCACAGGCTGAGCGAAGGAAAATAAATTTGCAGATCCGAACGCCGTGCGAGCGATGCGCGCAGATAGCTGTTGGCCGCAACCCCGCCGCCCGCGACAATCCGCCTGATACCGCTGTCTTCAGCCGCCAATAAAAGGCGAGACAACAGAATGTCGATGGCTGCCTTTCTGAAGGATGCAGCTATGTTTTCAGGCGTCGCTTCGGAATTTCCTTTTCGGTATTCATCCAAATGATGGATAACCGCGGTTTTCAAGCCGGAATAGGAGACATCGTAGCGGTGGTCGCCTTTGTGCAGGGACGGCATCGGAAATTTAAAGGCGGCAGGATCGCCTTTTTCGGCCAGCTGGTCGATGACCTGTCCTCCAGGATAGCCAAAGCCGTAGTATTTTGCAACCTTGTCAAAGGCTTCACCGACAGCGTCATCGATGGTGGTGCCCATGACGCGTATCGAATCAAAACTGTCTGCTTGGCATATGATAGAGTGACCGCCTGAAACCAAAAGCCCTATAAAGGGATAGGGGATATCGGCTTCCAGCTGAGGTGCATAGAGGTGAGCAAGCATATGGTTAATGCCCTTGAAAGGCTTGTTCAGAGCAAATGCCATGGCTTTTGCAAAGGAAAGGCCAACCGCCAGCGAGCCTATCAAGCCTGGCTGGAAGGTAGCCGCTACTGCGTCAATCCTGCCCGGCACGATGCCTGCCGTGTTAAAAGCCTCTCGGACAACGCCAGATATCCACTGGGTATGAGCCCTGCTCGCAATCTCCGGCACAACACCCTGATATTGCGCGTGCAAAGGTATCTGTGTGGCAACTATATTGGAAAGAATTTTTTTCCCATCTTCGACAATTGCCGCTGAACACTCATCACAGGAAGATTCAATCCCAAGAACGAGCATCGTCCGCTCCCTGTCCGGTTTGCAGCATCATGTATTTTGAAATGGTGGTCAGCGAATAGCCCTGCTCGACAAGCTGGGGATAGATATCCATCAAGGTCTGTGCCAGTTCAGCTGACCAGA
>CAZZJJ010000247.1:0-2443 GCA_964654405.1 uncultured Treponemataceae bacterium | reverse complement strand
CCTGCGCCATAGCTCTGAAGCCAAGCACAACCTCGAAATCAAAATGATTGCTTGAAAATTCCGAAGCCAGATACAGCATCGGCCCCAGCCCGATTCCACCGCCGACAAGGAAGGATTTTTCTGTCTCATCACATTGGGGGAAACTGTTTCCCAGAGGGGCAATTAAATCGAGTTTTTCGTTCGCCTCAAGCTGTGCAAGGGCCTTGGTACCCTCACCGCGGGCTTGAAAAACAGTATAAGCTCGTTGGTCTTCAAATCCCGCAAAAGCGAGCGGCTTTCGTAAAAGGCTCTTCCCTGCGCCCGGCAGCAACGAGGGGTTGTAGGTGAAGAATTGTCCGGGCTGGGGCGGCGCAAGATCCGGCGGCCAGGAAAAGCCCGCAAGATACCATGAGGGGGCAACTTCCTGGATGCTGGCTATGGCGGCTGTGAATTGGCGGGGTGAATTCATGCTGGATTTGCATTGTTGGCATATTGCCGCGATTTGTCAAGCGTCAACCAGCATGGCTCTTCTGGCATAAAGAGCCTATTTGGTATACTATCATCTCTATGAGCGCCATTCTGGACATTGCAGTGCTGCTTGCGTTTCTTGGCGGCGGTGCTGTAGCGGCAAAATCGAAATTTGCGCCGTCAGGTAAAATTGTTGACTCGATTATTCGATGGGTTCTCTGGCTTTTGCTGTTCAGTATGGGATTACGGATTGGCAATAACCCTGTATTATATGCCAACATGAAGACCATGGGAGCCGTGGCGCTCGCGACCGCGATTCTGACGGTTTCAGGCTCTGTCGCCGCGGTGTTTCTGGCGAGCATGGTCATTCCCGGCATGAAGAAGGAACCTGCAAAAGGGAAATCGGCAAGCAGCGTGATGTTTTTAGCACATCTGCGGGCGCCTCTTTTTCTGCTTGCGATCGTAATCGCGGGCTTTTCGGCGGGCATCTTGCTGCCGGCAGTCCGATTCGATATTGGAATAATAACCGGCTGGACGCTGAATGCCCTGTTGTTTTTCATCGGCATGCAATTCGCGCTGTCCGGGATTGACCTGAAAGACGTCCTTGCGACACCGGCAGCGCTGGCCGTGCCGCTGGCGACAATCATCGGAACCTTTGGCGGGAGTCTTGTGCTGACAGTGCTTTTTCCCATCAGCGCTGGCAAAGCGCTTGCGCTTGGCGGCGGTTTTGGCTGGTACAGCCTTTCGGGAGTGCTCATCAGTAATCTGGGCGATCCGGTTCTCGGTTCCACCAGTTTCCTTGCCAACATGTTCAGGGAAAGCCTAGCACTCATCCTCATCCCTTTTTTAGGTCGAAGCCGTGTGCCCAGCCTTGCGGTGAGTGTCGGCGGGGCGACAGCAATGGATGTGACCCTCCCGCTTATTGAGCAGTCCGCAGGTCCCTGGATTGTGCCTCTGAGCTTTATGTCGGGGGCTATTCTTTCGTTGATTGTGCCTTTTCTGGTCCCGCTTTTCTTCAGGCTTGGATAGCTGACAGTGCCTCCTCAATATCTTCGAGTTTCCGGGTTAGATTTTCAATGCTTCGCTCGATTCGATGCTTTTCCTTAAGGAGCCTTTCCTCGGAATTGTCGGGAAGCTGTTCTGATTTCAGCATGCCTTTGACGGCGGTCGGGCTTGCTCCTGCCGAGAGGCTCTCAATCACCTGGGCGCGGTCATCGGGGTTTTTGATTTTTGAGACGAACATGAGGCTGTCCCACCCAAGACCTGGATCGAGCCCAATCTGTTCCGCGGCAATGGCAGCGGTGGCGGTGGCGCGCGGTATGCCGACAACCCTTTCGATATAGTCTTCAAAGCGCATTTTATGCGTTCTGCACAAAGCCGCGGCCTGTGAAAGCAGTCTGCCGAATTCCAGAAGAATTTCACCATTGGCCCGCATGCATCGTTCTTTTATCTGCCGGGTCAGTTCCTGGAATTCAGGTTCTGTTTCGAATACATTTTTATACAAGCCTTTTCCTTCCGCTTTGCTGACCAAATCATGAAAAATCGCCCAGAATTCCTGCGTGTGCGGCCGCGCCTGCGAAAGGCCGGCGTTTCTGCAATGGTGGAGGTGATGCGCGTATTCATGAAGGGCGGTATAGATAAGCTGATTGTCGGAGTCAAAATTTCGATTGTGGATAACGATTTCCGCCGAATCCGGCTTGTACAGCCCGTTGACTTTTCGGTTTTCACGGCCTGAGAAAACAAGCGTGAATGGGCTAGGGGTTGGTTCGGTTTCGAGCAAAATCCGGTAAACTGCTTCTTGATTCATGGTGGCTCCTCGCGGCATACACTGCAATTGTTCCAACAGGCTCCACTATATGAAAAAAGACGGTCTGGCGCAATGCAGACTGTCCTGGTTCGTTTTCCAAATATCTTTCAAATTGAATCGGCGATGACTCTGTAGCAGTGCTTGCTTTCTTACCTGCGAAGCGCCCGTTCGATTTCCGGTTTATTAAAT
>CAZZJJ010000246.1:0-2465 GCA_964654405.1 uncultured Treponemataceae bacterium | reverse complement strand
CCGGCGGTTACCGCCATGGTCTACCTGCTGATGCAAGCTTTTGGTCACAAGCCAAGCAAGGAAGAAGCCGAGCTCTTGTTTTTCGGACTCGCGACGGATACGGGATTTTTCCGGCATCTGGACGAGAAATCATCAGACACCTTTGAAGTGGCTGCCCGGCTTGTGGAATCAGGGGTCTCGCCTAAACGAATTTATTCCGACATCAATGGCGGAAAGACGCTTTTTTCCCGGAAAATGCTGGGCGAAATCCTCATGCGGCTTGAACCGCATTATGACGGCAGGCTGCTGGTTTCCTATGTCACACTGGATGACCAGCAGAAATACGGCATGGCGAGCCGCGATTCCGACATTCTCTATCAGCTCATCATGAGTGTCGGCGGCTGCGAGGCTTGCTTTGTCGTCAAGCAGGAAGCTGAAAATTCTTGCACGGTCGGCTTTCGATCCCGCGAGCGTGTCAATGTCGCTGAAATCGCCGCAAAATTCGGCGGCGGCGGTCACCGGCTTGCTTCCGGCCTTGTCATGCAGGGTACTATCGATTCAGTCATGGATACGTTGATAGAAGCATTCAGGCCTTTATTTGCGGAAGAAGAACTCTGACTTTTTTCGAATCCTTCGCATTAGCAGGATTATTCTTTTCTATCTGAAGAAAAATTCACCAGGCAGAAGCCTCTCACAACAAGCCCGTCCTCGACAGTAATTCGGGATTTCATGATCCATCCGGTGATTAGAACCCTGTATGCACCAAATCAATCCGTCGGTCGATTCTGGCATATTTCCTGCAAAATTCAAAAGCAGGAGGAAAAAATCATGGAATCGCGCGCTTCCGCTCCAGAACATGGCACAAAGACTAAATTTCTAGATGAATTCGATGAAAAAACCTCTGCGGCCTTTTTTCTGCTGGTTCGCGATGTCTTCAGGCAACCGCATTATTACGGATTTATTTCGATGGAGGAAGCTTCCGAAGTTCTGCAGGCATATCGAAGCAGAATACGCTCAATTCTTGAACGAGGCTTGGAATGCAACGCACGTCAGCCTGCGTATCTGGCAATCTGCATGCGGTATCTTGCAAAAACATACCGCAGAGAACAGCAGCGTCAGGAATTGCGCGAAGCGGTATTGGAAAGCTCCTGGTACTCAGGATTCCAATTCCATGATACTGCAGTAAAAAGCATGCCCACAGCAATTGCAGAAAATTTTCCGCAGGAAGAATTCTACCAGACAATTCCTCCTGCTGTCTTCTTCAACCCGCTGAAAACCGAATATCGCCGTATTCTCTTTCTCCTGCTCAAATGCGCATGCGAGCTGGATGATGCAATGATTCTGGAAGCTTCTGTCCGCATGGGTGTGCCCTATGCCTGGCTTCTATACCTGGTTCACCGTGCGAGGCTGATCATGGAACCTCAACGGCTTTTAAAAAATCAGCTTCAGGAAAAGCTGAACAGCACTTGGGTGGATCTTCAGATACTCGAATCACGATGGATGGCAGACGAAAAGAGCGGAAAGGATGTTACCAGACTTTCAGTGAGGCTTGAAGCGGTTCGAAAACGGTATTATAGACTGCTTGAGCGGCGCGCCTCAATGAAACTGCTCCTGCCCAACAAGGAAATTGCCAAAATTCTGCAGGTGCCGAAAGGCTCAGTCGATTCAGGACTTTACTATTTCAAGATTCGCGGGACTATAAAGACGAGACTGAGCACGGGCAAGCGCGAAAACCTTGCACAAGCCTGATTGCTCAGGGTATTGTTCATTCCATGGAAATTGTCATAGCTACATGGAATGCCCACAAAGCGGATGAATTGCGCCCCCTCTTTCCCGGGCATCGGCTTCTTCTGCCGTCGGAGGTTGGACTTGCAGACTGTGATATCGATGAAACAGGCTCCACTTATCTTGAAAATGCTTTTATAAAAGCTGAAACGGTATTTAAGCTCTGCGGGAGGCCGACTCTTGCCGATGATTCCGGACTTTCTGTGGCCGCCCTGAACGGGGCGCCCGGCATTAAATCAGCCCGCTACGGATCGGCGGACGGGACCACAAAGCTTGACGCACAGGCCCGCAACGCTCTGCTGCTGGAGCATATGAAAGGACAGGCGGACCGCCGATGCGCTTTTATCTGCTGTCTGGTCCTAATGTACGGCGATAATCGCTTTATCAGTGTCCAGGAAACCTGTCCCGGCCTTTTGACCGAAATCCCCCGCGGCTTTAGCGGTTTTGGCTATGACCCGGTGGTATATCTGCCCGAACTCGGCAAGACTGTGGCGGAACTCACGCCAGAAGAAAAAAATCGAATCTCACATCGAGGCAGAGCCGCATCCCGAATGAATCGGATGCTGTCGATTCTTGAACCGAACAAATAAAAAAGCGCCTCCAGAGAGGCGCTTTTTTTCGCGTTTGTACGCGGCGCGACAGGCGCTTATTTTGTTTCGGTCGATTTGATTCCGTATTTGCGGTTGAATCGCTCGATACGA
>CAZZJJ010000245.1:0-2467 GCA_964654405.1 uncultured Treponemataceae bacterium | reverse complement strand
CGCGGCGTACCGCAGATTGAAGTTACTTTCGATATCGATGCCAACGGTATTGTCCATGTTTCCGCCAAGGATCTGGGCACCGGCAAAGAACAGAAGATCAGAATTGAAGCGTCCAGCGGCCTGAACGAAAGCGACATTGAGAAAATGGTCCGTGACGCGGAAGCCCATGCGGAAGAAGACCGCAAGGCTCGTGAACTGATTGACGCAAGAAACGAAGCCGATTCGCTGATGTATACCATTGAAAAGTCGCTGAAAGACTTTGGCGATAAGGTCAGCCCTGGCGAAAAACAGTCAATTGACAACGCCATTGCCGACCTCAAGAAGGCAATGGAAGGAAACAACCTCGACGCTATCAAGCAGAAAACCGAGGCGCTCAAGCAGGCATCTTATAAACTGTCAGAGGAAATCTACAAGCAGGCTTCCGCTCAGCAGGGACAGGCGGGGCAGGGCTTCTCTGGCCAGCCGGGAGCAGATTCCGCCGGACCTCAGGGCAGCGCTGATCAGGGAACTAAAAACGCCGATGATGTCGACTACAAAGTGGTCGATGACGAAGATAAAAAATAAAAACTAGGGTGGGAGCGCGGTCAAAAAGGCGCGCTCCCTTTGCTTAAAATCAATCTGTCGAGGATAGCCTAAAGTGGCAAAACGAGATTATTACGAAGTTCTTGGAGTTCAGCGCGATGCGACCAAGGATGATATAAAACGAGCATACAGAAAAATGGCCATCCAATATCATCCGGACAAGAACCCCGGGGACAAGGCCGCTGAAGAAAAATTCAAGGAAGCGACTGAAGCCTATGAAGTGCTGGGGGATGATCAGAAGCGGCAGGCTTATGATCAGTTCGGTTTTGCCGGTGTTGAGGGCATGGGTGGCGGCCAGCAGGATTATTCGACAGTTTTCCGGGATTTTGAAGATATTTTCAGTGGTTTTGGGGATTTTTCCTCGATATTTGGCTCAATTTTCGGCAATACTGGCGGGTATGCTAATGAACGGCATTCCGACCGCCCGCGAAAAGGCGCTAATCTCCGATATGATATCGAGCTGCCATTTGAAAAGGCGGTATATGGAACTTCTGTTGAAATAGCGTACTCCCGGGATGATACCTGCAAAAGTTGCGGCGGGACTGGTTCTTCCGATGGCTCGGGCAGAAAAGTGTGTTCAATGTGCAAAGGCTCGGGACAGGTCCGGCGCAGTTCAGGCTTTTTCTCTATTTCCCAGCCCTGTCCGGCATGCCATGGTGAGGGGACGGTTATTGAAAATCCCTGCCGTGAGTGCGGTGGAAGCGGCATCATTAAGAAGAAGCAGAAAATCAAGGTAACCATTCCTCCTGGCGTCGATGATGGAAAACGAGTAACAATACCGGGGCAGGGCGATGTCGGACCATACGGCGGACCTCCTGGTGATTTGTATGTCTTCATTCATGTCCGCAGTCATGAGTATTTTGAGCGCCATGAACAGGATTTATATTGCGCAGTCCGGGTAGACATGGTTACTGCCGCTTTGGGCGGCGAAGTTGTCATCAAGACGCTCGATAACAAGAAAATCAAGCTGACGATACCTGCCGGGACACAGCATGGAAAACTTCTCAGGATTCGGGAAGAAGGCGTACCAAGCCAGAGCGGTCGGAAAGGCGATCTATATATAAAGGTTCTGGTTCAGGTTCCTACTCGCCTGTCCCGGAAAAGCAAGGAACTGCTTGAACAGATACGCGCAACTGATGGAGAAAATCTGGAACCGGAAACTGTGAAGCTTTCAGAAGTGTCCAACACTTGAAATCTCATACCTGAAAAAATAGTGCGGTTTGCTAGGCCCTCCTTTGGGAGGGTTTTTTTTGCCCATACTGTGACAAATAAACAAAAAGTGTTAAAATGATACGCAAGCTTGCTGACACTAGGGATCGCATAGACATTGAACAGCTGTTTGCAAGTTCAAGGAGTTTTACATTGAACGGAAAAACATTCAAACCGCTGATTATCGGTGATTTGACAGCCCGTATTCCCATCGTTCAGGGAGGAATGGGTGTGGGGATTTCTCTGTCGGGACTTGCGTCGGCGGTTGCCAATGCGGGAGGGGTTGGCGTGCTGGCAGCTGCCGGTATCGGACTACTGGAACCGGACGGATTCAAGGATTTTCTTGGCGCTAACATTCGAGCCTTGAGAAAGGAAATCCGGAAAGCCAGGGCGCTGACTGATGGCATCCTGGGGGTCAACATCATGGTTGCTCTCAGCAATTTTGCTGACATGGTCAGGACGGCAATTGAAGAAAAAATCGATATAATTTTTTCAGGTGCTGGATTGCCGGTCAATCTTCCTGAATTTCTGCAAGCTGTCCCGGGTGCCAAAACAAAACTCGTCCCGATTGTCTCATCAGGAAGGGCGGCGACGCTTCTGGCAAAACGCTGGCTCGATAAATACAACTACCTGCCCGATGCCTTTGTTGTGGAAGGTCCGAAAGCGGGCGGGCATC
>CAZZJJ010000244.1:0-2485 GCA_964654405.1 uncultured Treponemataceae bacterium | reverse complement strand
ACTCGTCCACAACCACCTGGCCATAGAGGTTCAGGTGGTTTATCGGCGTATAATCGAGTTCGAATGATAAAATCGAATTCGAATTGCCGCGGATATAATAATTATGGAAAATTGCAGCGGGATTGAGTACGCGCAGGTCAAAGGTGTTGTCCTCCGACTGGTACATGATCGCCTCGGTCAGCGCGAATCCGACCTTGTTGCCGAACATTCGCCACTCGAGCCGATGCCCCAGGAACATGTTGAGGCCTTTTTCCAAGTTAGCTTGCCAACCCGAATTATCAACATTGCCCGCATTATCCATAACGGGATAATACATGGAAGGATGCGGGAAAAACGAAGTCAGCAGGGTATACTTGTAATTTTTTCCATAAGTAGTCAGGCGCCCTGCATTGTGATAGAGCAGATGATCCCCAATGATAAAGTTGCCAGTCTCGCCAGGCCCCCAGGATAGTTTTTCGCGCCCTGCTTCCAGGCTCCAGCCGTCACCGCCAGCCGCACCGAATGCGCGGAACGGGAAATTGAAGTCCAGATCTTTCAGAACAGATGGGGGAACAAGCCAGAGATTGGTTGTCAGGGCAGACTGGCCGAACAAGGTAGATGTCGCGCCTCTTGAATCCCAGCCATTGTAACAATTGTTGGCGGCTGAAAGCGATGAATAGCCATAGAAGTTTTCAGACGGCCAGGCCTCCAGAACCAGATCGAGCATGGGGCTTCGCTCATTGTAGCCCATCACCCAGTCTTTTTCACGGGTAAAACTGGCTGTGTTCGTATGATAGTAGCCTTCGGCAGCCACTTTTCCGCTGAATTTAAAAGTCGGGGTGTCGCTTTCCAGCTGAGATGCAGCAAAATCATAGGTCTCCAGCTCACCGCCCGCCAGCCGGTTTCTATTGATTCGATCCAGCATTTTTAAAAGCTCATCAGCGCTCCACGGACCTGTGGTTGACGGCAGGGAAAGCCCCTGACTGATGTAGAGGGTTTTTATCGCTTGGTAGACATCGGAATTGACCGGATAAATTTTCTGCAGATTCCTGCCTGATTCCGCGCCGACCGAAAAAGCCATCGCGAAAAGCAGAACGAACGAGGCAACAATAACAGTTCGATGTTTCATGCTTCAGACTCCTTTGCTATCTGATATATTTTGACCAGTATAACACTCAATTTTTCAATCCGCCAGCTTGACTGCGAACTTTGACCGAGCTTTGAGCTCTTGAGTACTGCGGCGCAAGTTGACATAATGACGGCAAAGGAGTTCAACGTGCCGAATAAAACTGTCAAATTTATCACTAGCAAAGGCGAAATCACCATGGAAGTCTTTGAAGATAAAACTCCCATAACCGCCGCCAATTTTCTCGATTATGTCACTTCTGGTTTCTATGACGGAACCATTTTTCACCGCGTTATTCCCGGATTTGTCGTCCAGGGCGGCGGCTTTGTCCCGGGTATGGATCAGAAACGGACCAAGGCTCCGATCGTAAACGAAGCGGCCAAAGGACCGGCTAACATGCGCGGAACCCTTTCCATGGCCAGAACACCGCACCCCGACAGCGCAACCAGCCAGTTCTTCATCAATCTGGTGGATAATCACAGCCTTGACTACCGCGGCCCCGGCCCCGCCGCAGGCTATTGTGTTTTCGCCCAAATCACAAGCGGTATGGAAGTTGTTGATGAAATTGCCAAAGTGAAAACCGGCCGCCGACCGCCCCATGCCGATGTCCCTGTTGAGGATGTCGTACTGATTTCAGCCCGGGTTGTAGAATAAGCCAACACTGGCGGACATTTTGGAACGCGGTCAGCGGAGCTGATAAAAAATTCAAGCCCTTGACCGCGCCTTTCCGCTAGTATAGCCTTTGACAAAACAGGAGGATTTGTCCATGAAACGAATCGCAGGTCTTTTGCTTATTCTTTTCGCCCTATCCCTCGTTCCCGCATTTGCTGCCTCTGAAGCCGAACTCAAAGCCGCGTATGAAAGCGCCGTCAAGCTCGCCGCTGCCGCCCCGCAGGATTATGCCCTCAATTGGAAAGCCGCACAGGCTGCCCGGAAATACGGCGATTATCTTGTTACGGAAGAAATTACAGGCTGGAAGGATACAGCCAGACTTGCGGCCAAGGAAGGCATGAAATATGGCGAAATCGCTTTTAAGCTGAACCCGACCGGCATCGAAGGCTGGTACTGGTATGGACTCTGCGTCGGGACCTATTCCGACTGCGTCAGCATCGTGAAAGCGATTGCCGAAGGTCTGAAAGGCAAGACTCAGATGGGCTTTGAAAACGCCTATAAATTCGACAAAATGTATGACAACGGCGGTCCGATTCTCTCGCTCGGGCGTTTCTGGCAGGTTCTGCCCGGTATCGCAGGGCAGGATCGAAAGAAGGCCGAGCAGCTTTTTGATGAATACATCGCTATATTCGGTAAAAACGCCGACGCGAACAGCAATGCCTGGTACTATCGCGGTCAGCTCTATAAAGACACAGGCCGAACCGCCCA
>CAZZJJ010000243.1:0-2495 GCA_964654405.1 uncultured Treponemataceae bacterium | reverse complement strand
TGGTGCTGGCGATCATTTCGCTCATCCAGGTCTATGTCAACAAGAAGAAGGAAATCGAATTATGATACAGGAAAAAACACGAAAACCAGGTGTTGTCGCCGCGGAAATTTTTACGGCCTTGCTTTTTATCCTGTTTCTTTTTCCGTTTCTCCTTGTCTTGATCAATTCTGCCAAAACTGCTTTTGAGGTAACCCAATTCCCGCTTGCATGGCCTGAAAAATGGAGCAATATTTTTAATAACGTTGTGCGAATCTGGACGAACGAAGCGGTCCGGTATCCCAGCTCACTGCTTGCGAGCACAATCATCACGGTTGTTTCACTCGTGCTGATAAACCTGTTTTCAGCACAGGCGGCATGGGTGCTGGTTCGAACAAAAACAAAGGTATCTTCAGCGATTTTCTTTGTCTTTGTCGCAGCCATGGTCATTCCCTTCCAGATTGTCATGTTCCCGCTTCTCTCATGGTTCAGAACCGTTACCTCGATAACCGGTATCAGGCTTTTAAGAACCTATCAGGGAATTATTTTGAGCTATATCGGATTTGGCGCTCCGCTTTCCATTTTCATGTTTCATGGTTTTATCAAGAGTATTCCGCTTGAGCTCGAAGAAGCCGCGACGATTGATGGGTGCAAAAAACATGAAATATTTTACAAGATTATTTTCCCGATTTTGACGCCAATTCAGGCGACGGTCATGGTTCTGAACGGTATCTGGATTTGGAATGATTACCTGTTGCCCTTGCTCGTTTTAGGGAAAGGCAACGATATCATGACTATTCCCCTCGCGGTATCGAATTTCGCCGGCGCTTTTGTTAAACAATGGGATCTCATTCTCACTGCAATTCTCATGGCCATGATTCCCGTTGTCATCTTCTTCCTGTTTGCACAGAAATATATTGTCAAAGGCATGGTTGCCGGCGCGATAAAATAAAAACGATGAGTCTGAGCCAATTGAAAACGCTCGTGTGTTTTCAGTTGGCTTGGCATTTCGATGTCCAATTATCGTGAGCATGACATTTGAGAATTAGCAGGAGAGCCAAGCAAAACACCTGAAATCCTCGTTGGGTTTTCTCAAAGAAAAGGAAAGTTTGCTTTTGCTTTTCTTGACATAGTGAATTAAACTTCAACATATCTTTGAATGCTTTAGGGGGTTTTGATGAAAAAGGCTTGGCTGCTGGTGATTGCGCTTGCAATGGTTGCTTTAATGGGAAGCTGTGACTTGTTCGGGACAATCAAGGCTGCGGATATCCTCGGCGAATGGGAATTTCTTCAGGTTACTGATATCAAAGGTACTGAAGTGTTCAATGTTCACTTGAGCGTGATGGCGGATGAATCTGGCAAAATTGTTATGCTGGATCTCGGCTGGGATATTCATGATGGAGAGGATCTTTTGATCCGTTGGCATGGGCTTGATGGTACTTTCAGCGGCAAGAAATTTACTGGAACCTACAAAGCTTTTTATCTTGGCGATACTGAATACAATATCGAAGTGACCTTCAGCTATAAGAATGGAGAAATTGGAATAGCCTGCAAGGGGGAAGGACCGCTCAATGGTGTTACGCTTGAGCATGGAACAAAAGCAGAGATTTGATTGTGATTGAAGGTGTACGCGGCTGCGTGCAGATAGCAAGGGGCAGGCAGCTGCCCCTTTTTAATAGGTTTGATTTATTCCAGATATCCCTTGGATGGCATCAGCTGAAAATTGCGAAGCACGGTCCGTGTTTCTTCTAATAGCGCTCGAGGAAGGAAGGCACCGCTCCGAGTCCTGATTTTTGCTGATAGTTCCGCATGCGGTCCATAGGCGAAAAAGTGATCAATGGCTTTATTGGCATTGGTAAAGGCATTCCCGAATGGCAGGGCAGATGCTGCCTGGAGCAGGCGGGTCATGACTTCGGAAACTCTGTTTGATACCATCTCCGCATCTTCAAGTCTGCCAGCTTCGATATATTGCAATACGGACTTCAATTGGCGTGAAAAGCAATTGGCTGAGCTTAACAGAAAACCATCATAACGGCCGCCAGCAGGCTTGTACCATTTCGCGTAATCGCCTTCCGCCCCTCGAACAAAGAAAAGGCCATCGAAATTCAAGCCAGATGTGACGACACGATCTTTCCCGCTGGTATCTTTCATGAGATAGAGGTTTTGATAATTTGAAACAAGTGCGGCGACAGTTTCCGGGCTGATTTCATTTTCCGTGATTTGCGGAAGCTGATAGAGAGCGGTCGGCAGGCTCAGGTTCAATATTTCTTGTAAATGTTCATGGATTGTGGATTGCGGCAGGTTTTTGCCTTTGGGCGCCGTAACCGCAAAACCGCAGATGTTTCGCTCTATCAGCATTTGGATAGAGGGGCTTTCCGATTTGAAGACATGATTGAGCATGGCAATTATCCCTTTGCGGGCTTCCCCGCTCTGGGTTCGCAACATACCGATCATGATCGAGAAATCCATTTCCCGAGCGCATGCAAGCATAATGTCAAGCAGTTCAAATTCCTCAGCTT
>CAZZJJ010000242.1:0-2495 GCA_964654405.1 uncultured Treponemataceae bacterium | reverse complement strand
CTCCCGCCCCCAGCGAAGCAAGCTTTTCATACTCAGCCTTGATGGAACGCCATGTTTCCAGCGCAAGCGCCTCTTTGTCATAGAAGGCGCCGATAAAAACCATCCACGCGGCGCGGGCCAGCGGGTCTGCCTCATTCCAGTCCCCCAGAATCACCACCGGCAAGCCGGCTTCTTCCATTTTGGGGTGGGTGTCCCACTCATTGCCTACCCCGAAGGTAAAAATCACATCCGGGCTGAGGCTGATCAATCGTTCAATATCCGGAGCGTAATTTTTCGTTGTCTGCACAACTTTGGAATCGCTGATCAGCTGTCTGATTTTTGGATTGTACACATAGCTGGTATCATCAACCCCGACCAGGGAGCCGAGTTCATTCAGATTGTCCAGGACAGGCAGATAGGTTGTTGAAAACGAAACCACCTTTCTAACCGGCGTGGCAATAAACCGGTCAGCTTTGATACCCTGCGGACGGGCTCCGGTGCGCGGATACAGCACATATGTATAGCCTTTGGCTGCGCCGGGCCATGGCGAACTGACCGTCAGTACCTTGTATCCGGGTTTATATTGAATCGAAAAATGGATCTGCGCGGGCAGAATGAGCGTTCCATCAGCGGAAAGTTTAAGCCCTGTGCCAGCGTTCACCGTCTGGGCAGACAGCGCTGACACCACAAAAGACACGATAAAAAGCAATGAAAGCAGTTTTCGCTTCATATCCTTCTCCTCCCTCCGAAGAGCTGAAAGCAGAAAAGCTCGGGCAGGTTTCCTGGCTCGCCATCAGAACCGCGCAAAGCGGGTTCGGGAAACAATCAGCCTTCCCAGTCTCCAGGCTGAACGCGCAGGGTGCGGCGGCCTTTGACCAGTGACTGGAACAGCCTTGCTGACAGCTGTTCCCTGGGCACAACCCAGTATGTTTCCTTTTCTGGCTCACAGTAGCGGGGGCTGCGACGGCTTGGTTTCCATACTACCGTCTTCCCTTTTACCCCTGTTGAGGCGCGACGCGCTTTCAGGGGCACCACGAGCGTTATAGGTGGCTGAAGTGTATATCCTGCTTTGCCAAATAATCAAGATGAGACTTTTGCATCTGTCCCAACCTATGTTTTTTTATTTGACAACCTGACAGAATTGTATTACATTTTGTAATACAGGAGTGCCGTATGACTACCGTAAGATTGCCGACTGAAATTGAACAAAAATTAGAAGCAATTTCTCAAGAAAAACATAAATCCAAATCAGAAATCATCAAGGAAGCGCTTGAAAAGCTTTTTTCCGCTGAAGAATCAGAAAGAAATTCATATGAGCTTGGGCAGGAGCATTTTGGCAGATATGGAAGCGGTGACGGCAGTTTATCTGTTACCTATAAAGAAAAAATTAAGGGAAAAATAAATGCTCAACGACATTCTCATTGATTCCGGACCGCTCATTGCGCTGTTCGATAAAGATGATAATTATCATGAGAAAATAAAAAATTTTATAATCGCGAAAAATTATAAATTTCATACAACTACTGCTGTAATAACCGAAGTATTGCATATGCTCGATTTTAATGTTCAGGTGCAAATTGATTTTCTTGAATGGATACAGCGCGGCGGTGTTTTGCTGCATGAAATAAAGCAAAATGATTTATGGAAAATACTCGAATTGACCAAAAAATATGGCGATGTGCCAATGGATTTTGCAAATGCGACACTTGTATTGGCGGCAGAGCAAACAGGAATAAAAAAAATATTGAGCATTGATTCTGATTTTAATATCTATCGTTTACCGGGGAAAATGCGAATCGAGAATGCATTTAGAGAAGAATAAGAATATACATATATGGAGGAAATTATGGATTCAACGCTGCAAACAGGATTTATTGGACTGGGTGTGATGGGCAATGCCATGGCAGGCCATCTGCTGACTGCGGGATACAGCCTCGGCGTCTACACCAGAACCGAACAAAAAGCAAAAAACCTTGTCGACGCGGGTGCGCAATGGTTTGCGGATCCCGCCAGCCTCGCGAAAAACTGCGGTGTCATTTTTACGATGGTGGGCTACCCTTCTGATGTCGAAGAAATCTATTTGGGGCCGAAGGGGATTCTGGAACATGCAAAACCTGGAACGCTGGTTATCGACATGACTACATCCAGTCCCGCTTTGGCGCAAAAAATTTATACTGAAGCGAAAAAACGCGGCATAGACGCGCTCGACGCACCTGTTTCCGGCGGTGATATCGGTGCGAAAAACGCCACGCTGACCATCATGGTCGGCGGCGAAGAAGCCAGCTTCCAGCGCGCAAAGCCCTTTCTGGAAACCTTAGGCAAGACAATCATCAGGCAGGGAGCCGCCGGCGCCGGTCAGCACACCAAAATGGCCAATCAAATCGCTGTAGCAGGAAACCTTGTCGGAGCGGTAGAGGCAATCACCTATGCCCGCTCAGCCGGCCTGGATCCGCGGACCGTGCTGCTTTCAATCGCCAACGGCGCCGCATCCAGCTGGCAGCTGTCCAACATGGTGC
>CAZZJJ010000241.1:0-2510 GCA_964654405.1 uncultured Treponemataceae bacterium | reverse complement strand
TGGACGAGCCGGTCGAGCATCTGACTTGCGGCGGCACTGGAAACACCCAGATCGGTCCCGATATCGGTTACTCCGCATATCTTGCTACGATGGATTTGAAAGAGCGCGCCGAATTGGGACATGGAAAGTCCGGTATCTTTGGAATAGCGGATAAAACCATGCATGGAATGTTTCATCACCAGCTGCATCCACTCCTGCAGCAAATCGAGCACATCGGGGGTCTGGCTCATTATTAATCACTCCTGATATTTAAGTTTTATTAATAATAAATATTTTTTAATATCTTGTCAATCCAAAATGATTTCAGTACATTAATTATAAATTTAATCGGAGTTGCTGTATGAAAACAAAAAAAGCGTCGCTGCCACTGCTCTTTTCAGTCGTATTTATGGATATGGTCGGGTTTGGTTTTATCATTCCGCTTATTCCTGATTACATCGCCAAATTTGGCGGAAGCCCGGCGCTGGCGGGAATTCTGCAAGCCAGCTACGCCATTGGTCAATTTTTTGCCGCGCCGATAGTCGGTAGACTGTCGGATAAATATGGAAGAAAGCCGCTTTTTCTGTTTTCAATAGGCGGAACTTTCTTTTCGCTCTTACTGCTTGGATTTGCTCCTTCCCTGACTTTTCTTTTCCTTTCGAGGATTCTCGATGGTTTGACCGGCGGCAATATCACCGTCGCCCAGTCATACATTGTGGACATAACGGACAACAAAAACCGGGCAAAGGGACTTGGGCTGATCGGGATGGCGTTTGGGCTGGGATTTATCATCGGACCGCTTTTTGGCGGGCTTCTTTCGCAGTTCGGCATTGCGGTTCCTGCCTTTGTTGCTGCAGGCATTGCCTTTACGAACCTTCTCCTGATCACCTTTGTTCTGCCTGAAAGCCTGACGGATGAGCGAAAAGAGGAAATAGCAAAGAATCCGCGGAGAGCCTTTTCCGCCAAGCTTCTGATGGAAACGCTGAAACGTCGCGGAACCGGCCCGGTCCTTCACATGACCATTATCTATTCTTTCGCATTTGTCCTGTTTGAAAGCATGTTCGCGATTTTCGCTTCGACAGCTCTCGGGCTGGGCACCTCGACACGAGGACTCCTGCTTGCCTATGTCGGGCTTCTTGTCGCTTTTGTTCAGGGCGGGCTTGTCGGGTTTTTAGCAAAGAAATTCGATGAAAGAAAGCTGGCGCTTGTCGGCATTTCCATGGCCGCATTCGGCCTGCTCTTTTACGCCCTTTCACCCTCGCTTGTTGTGCTTGTCATCGCTTTACTTCCTTTGAGCATCGGCTCAGGTATCGGCAGTACTATGCTGCGAACGCTTCTGACAAAAAGTGTTCCGCGGGAATCATCAGGAGGAACGCTTGGCATCGCGAGTTCTGTAGAAAGCCTGACAAGAATAGCCGGTCCTTTGGCAGGCGGCGCTTTGCTTGGTTTACTGGGTCCCCGAGCCCCCGGTCTTGTAGCAAGCCTTTTAGCTGCTTGGACGTCCTGGTACGGTTTCCGCTTCCTCATTAAGGAGGATTGCCTTGCAGAAGGAGCAGTTTCCTGTTCGGAACCTATTTCCTGATGGAAAGTGCAACCAGTATGCCGTCCAACCATCCAAGGAAATATGCAGCGACCAGAACAATCGCAAGCACGAGAAGAAGATACAAAAGCCATGGTTTTTTCTTCTTCTCGAATGGATCCATTAATAATCTGGCAGAACCAAGCGGGATTGCGCCAAGATGAGTCAATGAGCCGCCAAAGGGAACATTTATTTTCAGTTTCCCGTTGACAGCCCAGCCTTCCGCATTGAGGAGCGGACCGATATTTCGCCTTCGCAGTTTCATGTAGGCAAGAATCATGGAGGGGCCTGATATCAAAATAAAGACTCCGATAATTCCCAAAGGCATCCAGATGCCCATTCCAACAAAGATTCCCAATAGACCTGTGATCATGGCGCCAATGCTTCCCAAAGCAACACCGATGGCGGCGACGGTTCCTACATCGATTTTCTTTGCCAGATTTGCTGGATCCGGCTTGGCATCCACTTTGCCGACTGTCGCAACGGTCTGTTCAGCCACAGTTTTCAATTTTGCCAGATTCGCGCTTTCCGCATTGGCAGCCCGGCGCGCTGCCGCTTCCTCAAGCGTCCTGACTACCCATTTATAGGGACTGAAAAACGCCTCCCTGATACTGATGGGCTGGACAACCACTTTGGTTATTACCGCGTCCCAATCTTTGCTTTCGTTATCGATGAATACACCATTTCTTCCCGCAAAGATATTGTCAGCATCGCCGCCAGTGAGCGCTGCTACGATTGATTTTTTCTTTCCTTCCTTGCTGACAAGATCGCAGTAGAGCAGATACATGGAAGACATGACAGCCATGGCGCCATGAGCGCCTGGATTGACAACATCCATGCAAAGCTCCAGCTCTCTGCCATCGATATAGAGCCTGCCTGATTGAAAGACAGCGTTTTTATCCCGATAGAAAGCATCGAGATTGATAAAATTCTGCAGCACGCTGAGAAAATC
>CAZZJJ010000240.1:0-2510 GCA_964654405.1 uncultured Treponemataceae bacterium | reverse complement strand
CTCCACCTGCAACGCACGACACGGACCGCACAAGTCGAAACCGGTGCACCCCCGGCCATGTTCTTAACACTATACTACTGATTCCCTGTGATATCGTCAATTGGAAACGGCCAGGTCAATGATGCCGCCGCCCAGGACAAGTCCATCGTCGGAATATATGACCACAGACTGCCCTGGGGCCACAGCTCGCTGGGCAATGTCGAATTCGATATGAGCGCCTTCGTTGCTCACGGTAACAGTACATTCGACCGGCTTGTGATTCTGCCGGATTTTGGCGCGGCCGCGCACCGGTTCATTGGCCAACCGCTCATCCTGGAAGCGGAAGCCGCCGCTCACAAGTCCCTGGCTGAAAAGGCCGTTGTTGGGGCCGACAATCACCCGGTTTGCCTTCGCGTCAATGCCGAGGACATAGAGCGGTTCAGGCCCGATGCTTATGCCGAGTCCGCGGCGCTGACCAATAGTGTAGTAAGGCAGTCCCCGATGCCGCCCCAGGATATTTCCCCGCGCATCGACAATATCGCCCGGTTCCGGCGGTGCTGCCTCGAAAAGCGGTGCGTAATCGCCGCCAACGATAAAATCCTGGCTTTCCGGCTTTTCAGAGACCTCAAGTCCATGAGCCCGCGCCTTGTCCCGAACCGCCTCTTTTGTCATCTCGCCCAGCGGGAATAGAATTTCTCTGAGCCTGTCGCTCTCGAGTCCATAAAGAAAATAGGTCTGATCCTTGCTTGTGTCCACAGCTTGCCGGAGATAGACAATGCCGTTCCACTCTTCTTTTCTTGCATAATGGCCGGTCGCGAAGTAGTCGAATTCCAGACCAAATTCGCGAGCCTTTCTTACTAAAAATCCGAATTTGAGTTCACGGTTGCAGATGATGCAGGGGTTTGGAGTTCTGCCTGCCAGATATTCTTTCCTGAAATATTCGATGACAAACCGTTCGTATTCCTCGGAAAGATCGATAACCTTATAATCGATGGAAAGGGATGAGCAGAGCCGTTCGCAGGCTGCGATGTCCTCTTCCTCTCCAGGGCCGAAGCAGGCATGCTTCAGGTCTTCCTGAATCTTGTATGCGCCCTTCCATATCTTCATGGTCAGTCCGATGACCCGGTATCCTTGTTCTTTCAATAATGCCGCGGCAAGGGAAGAATCGACGCCCCCTGAAAGCCCCACAGCGACTGTTGGTGTATTTCTCATTGCGGCATGACATTATCATAATTCGAGCTTGTTATTCTAGGTACAGAATCTGCAAAACACCCTGATATACAAGAATGCGGAAAAACGATAGTATTCTCCTGTCAATGCAAATCGAATACAAGAATTTGGAGAACCATCAATGCAGGATGTATTCATAGGTTTTACATCGCTAACCTGGGAAATGCTGGTCATGTACGCGGTCGGCGGTCTGCTCATCTGGCTCGCCATAACCAAGGAATACGAGCCAATGCTGCTGCTTCCGATTGGTTTCGGAGCCATTTTAGTCAATCTGCCGCTCTCAGTTGTCTGGGAACATGAAGGTTCGGCAGGATTCCTGAAGATTTTATATGATGGCGGCATTGCAAACGAGTTGTTCCCGATTCTCATCTTTATCGCGATCGGCGCGATGATTGATTTCGGGCCGCTTTTCAAGAATCCCATGATGATTTTCTATGGTGCCGCGGCTCAGTTCGGGATTTTCGCGACCATGATGATCGCCACCGCATTGGGATTCGATCTGAAGACCGCTGCCAGCATCGGGATCATCGGCGCCGCTGATGGCCCCACCGCCATCTATGTTGCCAACAAGTTTGCCCGGGCGTACCTTGGACCCATATCGGTCGCCGCATACTCCTACATGTCGCTGGTGCCGATGATTCAGCCGCCGGTTATCAGGGCGCTGACGACAAAAAAAGAAAGGACCATCCATATGCAGCTGCATGAGAAGCAGTCGCCGCGATGGCTGAAAATACTGTTTCCGATTGTGGTGACCATGACTGCTGGGATCGTCGCTCCGATTTCGGTGCCGCTGGTCGGCTCGCTGATGTTCGGCAACCTTATCAGGGAATCGGGTGTTGTCGAGCGGCTTTCAAAGACCGCCCAGAACGAATTGGCCTATCTGGTCACCCTTCTTCTTGGAATCACGATCGGTGCCAGCATGCGGGCGGAGCAATTCCTGAATCTTCAAACCCTGCTTATTCTGGCAATGGGATTGCTGGCTTTTGTATTCGATACCGCAGGCGGGGTCCTCTTCGCGAAGCTCATCAATCTCTTTTTGCCTGAAAACCGGAAAATCAACCCGATGATCGGCGCCTGCGGAATTTCCGCATTTCCAATGTCAGCCCGGGTTATCCAGAAAATGGCCCAGGAAGAAGAAAAGGGCAACATAATATTGATGCAGGCGATAAGCGCGAATGTTTCTGGCCAGCTTGGTTCGATTATCGCAGGCGGCATGGTGCTGGCGCTGGTTCCCCTGCTTGCTCATTAGGAGGTACATGATGGATTCAATTATCGAAATGCTGAAAAACGCCTCCACTTTT
>CAZZJJ010000239.1:0-2581 GCA_964654405.1 uncultured Treponemataceae bacterium | reverse complement strand
CAGGCCCAGGAAGACAAGGTCAAAGTCATCTTCGTCCAGAAGCAATTTTCAACTAATGCCGCGAAGTCTATTGCAAAGGCGATCGGCGGTTCTGTAGTAGAAATCGATCCGCTTGCGTCGAATTGGCTCGAGAATATAATGGTTATAGGGAACGCCTTGAAAAAGGCTGCACGCTGAATCGAGAAAAGGCGAGGTGCGGCGCGGATTCAGCCGCAAGGATTGATAATGGAACATAAGGTAGCGATTCGTTTTGAAAGGGTCAGTTTTTCGCATCGAGAAGTCGATGTTTTGCGGGATACTTCATTTCATGTCCATGAAAAGGAATTTGTAGCACTTGTCGGTCCGAATGGGGCAGGGAAGACAACCTTGCTCCGGCTTGTCATGGGGCTTGCGGTTCCTGCTTCGGGAAAAGTCGAAGTGTTCGGTGCGAGTCCTCGATCGGTGCAGGCATCTATCGGCTATGTGCCGCAGTACATGAATTTTGACAGCTCTTTTCCCATTTCGGTAGAAGAAGTGGTAAAAATGGGCAGGCTTGTGGGACTCGGCCGAGGCTGTATGGAAAAGCGATGCGCCGATGTGGATACGGCGCTTGAGCTTGCTGAGGTTGCGGATTTGCGCAAGCGTCCGTACGCGGCACTTTCAGGCGGTCAGCGGCGGCGGGTCCTTGTCGCGCGCGCCCTGGCGAGTAATCCCCGGCTTTTGATTCTCGATGAGCCGACGGCCAATATGGATGTAGAAAGCGAAAAAAGGCTCTATACGGTGCTGGGCAATCTGAAAAAAACGGCGACCATTCTGATCGCGACACACGATACCGGCTTTGTTTCAGCCCTGACGGATGTTGTGCTCTGTGTCACCGAAGATGGGAAGGGGAGCCATCATGTTGTCCGTCACCCTTCGGTTCCTGCCGAAGATGTTCCGGTGGATTTGTACGGCAGTCACGTTGTACGCATTCTTCATGACACCGATTTGCCCGACGACATCTGCTGCGGCACTGAACGGCAAGGAGCTGCCCGATGAGTTTTATATCGGCCTTGCTGGATCCGACCATGCCTTTTGTCCGGAATGCCGTTCTGGCTGGCGCGCTGGCGAGCATTCTTTTTGGCGTGCTCGGTTCCATTGTTACAGTCAAACGGATTGCCGGACTTGCGGGCGCTATTTCCCATGCAGTGCTTGGGGGTATAGGTCTTGCGATTTTTCTTGCAGCGAAAAATATTGTGCCGGGTTTGCCGCCGATAGTCGGGGCTCTGGTCTTTGCGGTCATCGCCGCCGCCCTCATCGGCGTGGTTTCGCTGAAAGCCAAACAGCGGGAAGATACGGTCATCAACGCGCTGTGGGCAATCGGCATGAGCATCGGCATTCTGTTTATCGCTAAAACCCCCGGCTATGTCGACCCCATGAGCTATCTTTTTGGCAACATACTCCTAGTCTCGACCCGTGACATCATCCTGCTGGCAATCCTCGATGTCATCGTTATTGTGCTTGCCTGGCGCTTTTATCCCCAAATCGAAGCGACCGCTTTTGATGAAGAATTTTCCAGAACTCGCGGCGTACCTGCCGACACGGTGTTTCTGGTTCTTCTTTCAATAACTGCTATCGCTGTTGTCCTCCTGCAGACCTTTGTCGGGATTGTCATGGTTATTGCGATGTTGACCCTGCCAGCGGGAACAGCCGGCTATTTTTCAAAAAACCTGAGCGGTATGATGGTCAGCGCAACTGTTTTTTCACTGGTCTTTTCGCTCACCGGACTTCTTGTGAGCTGGCAGATGGATCTTCCTTCGGGGGCGGTCGTTGTGCTGGTAGCTGGCGCTGTGTTTCTCCTGGTTTCGGCGCTTCGGATCAGAAAACTGGCGTAGTTGTTGTGTGGAGGATGAAAAAGCATGACTAGAACCCGGAAAAAAATCCTGGAAATTCTTGAAACGGCGGAAACACCGCTCTCTGCGCTTGGCGTGGAAGCCCATACCATGAGCTCTTGCGATACCGCAACTGTCTACCGCTCTCTTCACTACCTTGAGGAACAGGGGCTGGCTGATTCATTCGTGTTGTTTTGCCGGGAACATGGCACTGAACGCTATTATGTCGCCAGCTCCGCAAAGCACCGGCACTGGTTTCACTGCGAAGTCTGTCATCGGTTTGTGGATCTGGGAGAGTGCAGGGTGGAGCCGCTGCTCAGCCAGATGGAAGCGGCAACCGGTGTCAGGATCCGTTCGCACACTTTGTACGCGACCGGCACCTGCGCCGATTGTCTACATGCCGGTCAGCAGGCTGCCAGCCACCCGCACCAGAAAGGCGAGTACCCACGCCAGGGTGAGTGAATACCCAACCTGAAAGAGCATCCATCGGTTTCCCGCTTCAGCCCGAATGGTAGCCAGGCTGGCGAAACATGGTGGCATGACTAGAATGAACACCATCAGCGTCAGGGCAACCAGCGGGTTCATCCCCGGATCGTTTCGCAAAGCATCTTGCAATGAAGCGCCGTCCCCCGCGTCGATCTGCGCCCCATACAGAATCCCCAGTGTCGATACGACAAGCTCCTTCGCGGTAAATCCGGGAATCAGCGCGACTCCGATTTTCCAATTGAAGC
>CAZZJJ010000238.1:0-2601 GCA_964654405.1 uncultured Treponemataceae bacterium | reverse complement strand
GAAAGATTCGGAACGGTAATCCCGAAGCCGACCAGTTTTTCGTTCTGATCCACCAGAACCTTGGTAAAGCGCGGATCCACAAACCCCAGATATTGCTTGATGTAGACTTCAACCTGCTTGCGGGAAAGCGGAGTCGTCCCATAGAGATCAGCATATGCCTCATCTATCAGCTCGAAAATATCGTCTGCAAACTTGGCAACCAGCTCTTTCTTGTTTTTCCACTCATATATACGAACACCCGAGCGCTTGGATAAAATTTCATTGACGCGGAGGACTTTTTCCGGAATCGCTTCGGGAGTCTGGACCTGGAATTCAATCCAGTCGATATCCTTTTTATACCCCAGGCGTTCCATAAATTCGGGATAATATGGAAAATTGTAAATTGTCGCGAAGGTGGCCTGTTCATTAAATCCCTCGACCAGCATCCCTTCACGGTCAAGATCCGTGAATCCCAGCGGCCCATGCACCCCATCCATGCCCTTTTCGCGCGCCCAGGCTTCCACGGTTTTAACAAGTGCGGAAGCCACTTCAAAATCCTCGATAAAGTCAATCCAGCCAAAACGGGCATATTTGTTGCCCCATTTTTCGATATACCGGTGATTGATGATACCCGCAATGCGGCCAGCCATCGTGCCGTCTTTCCAGGCAGTCCAGTATTCCGCCTCGCAAAACTCGAACGCGGGATTTTTATCCTTGCGCAGGGTGTTAAGGTCATCGAATACCGGAGCCGGGACCCAGTTTGGGTTGTCGCCGTACAATCTTTCCGGAAAAGTGATAAAAGCCTTCAGCTCGGCGCTGGTTGTAACTTTTCTGATTTCGACGCTCATGCCTGCTCCTTTTCTTTCATCCATTCGTGAATGAAATATTCATAGGCTGCCAGAGTGGCCGCTGATATAATATCTCCCAACTCTCCTCGCCCCAGCCAATCATTGCCATCGAGAACATAGAGATGCTCGAGAGCTGACCTGGCGTCATCAATGGTAAAAGTCGGATCTGCCTGTCTTCTCCTCTCAAGTCCGCGAAGAACGCTTGCGTATACCTCTTCGCGCTTTCTCTCCTGCCAATCGTCAAGCCCCATGTCCGCTCCAATAGTATATGTCGAGTTTCGAATTGCATACTATACTGATATATTACCAGATTACAATAAAGCAAAACTGCGTCCGCTTCTTTTTTAAAGACGAGTTTCTACCCTCCCCTTGACTAATTGATGCCCTACCTTGTATAAAATCCACGTTCATTTTTGGCGGGATAGCTCAGTTGGCAGAGCAAGCGGCTCATATCCGCTCGGTCGTGGGTTCGATCCCCTCTCCCGCTAGCTACCATTAAAGGCTGTCGCGAATGCACGACAGCCTTTTTCATTTCTGCCACTAAAGCCTCGCTGACCGCACCTCTTCATTATTCGGCAAATCCTTACTATAATGCTCATGTGATTGAAACAGGAAAAAAGCTGCCAAAACCGGAATGGATCCGGGTCAGGCTTCCATCCGGCAACGAATGGCAGCATGTCGATGCAATACTCTCAAACTACGGGCTCCACACGGTCTGTGATGAAGCTCGATGTCCGAACAAGGGTGAATGCTGGGGATGCGGGACCGCCACCTTCATGATCCTCGGCGACACTTGCACCCGCGGATGCCGTTTTTGCGCGGTAAAAACCGCAAAAACCGGACTCCCAGTCCGCCAGAACGAACCGGAAGCGCTTGCCGCGGCTGTCAAGGAAATGAAGCTTACCTATGCTGTCATCACCTCGGTTGATCGCGATGATCTGCCTGACCGGGGGTCAGGCCACTTTCAGCGCTGTATCGAGGCGATCAAGACCATGAGTCCCGATGTCAAAGTTGAAGTGCTCATTCCAGACTATTATGGCGAAGAATTGCGCACAGTCCTGGCAGCCAATCCCGATGTCCTCGCCCATAATATCGAAACCGTACCCCGGCTTCAGTCTGTTCGTGATGCGCGGGCAAGCTATGAAAAAAGCATGCGCACCTTGCGGGAAGCGAAGCGCATGGGAGCCCGCCTGACCAAAACCAGCATCCTGCTCGGCATGGGCGAAACCCGGGAAGAACTGCTTGCAACCTTTCAGGATTTGCGAAAAATCGATGTGGATATTCTGGTGATGGGGCAATACCTACAGCCCACGCCGCAGGAACTGCCGGTTTTTGAATATATACAACCTGAGATTTTTCCCGAATTGGCAAAACTGGCAAAAGCACAGGGATTTAAAAGCGTCGTTTCCTCCCCTTTTGCGCGAACGAGCTATCACGCGCTTGAAGCCTCTGAGAGCTTGCAATGAAAATCAGTGTTATTGGAAAGCCCGAAGGCTGCAAACTGCTCAGAATCTTTCTGGAAGTAACCGAGCCTTTGAACCGGGAGAGCATCATCATTTCGCTGAACATTCATGGCGATTTTTTTGCAATTCCGGAGGAACGGTTCGAAGCGGTTGAAATGGAGCTTGCCGGAACCCGGCTGGGGAATCTGGCGGAGAATTTTGACGCCGCGATCGCAAGCCATCACATCCAGGTTGAAGGCATTTGCGGCAGATGCCTGATGGAAATTTTGAGGAGTGTCGTTCATGGCATATGAATTCAGACTGCTGAAAAC
>CAZZJJ010000237.1:0-2604 GCA_964654405.1 uncultured Treponemataceae bacterium | reverse complement strand
TGCCACATGGAGCCAGCTTCATCTTCGTGTTCGACTTCATCATCCGAAAGAGCGGTTCCGCAGGATGGGCACCAATTGACAAGGTATTCGCCCTTGTATATGAGACCGCGCTCGTAGAGGGTAACAAAGACTTCACGGACTGCTTTGGAAAGGCCTTCATCAAGGGTGAAGCGCTCCCGGCTCCAGTCCACGCTGGCTCCGATTTTGGCCAGCTGATTGTCGATGAACGCCCGATGCTCCTTGGCCACTTTCCAAGTTTCTTCGATAAAGGCTTCTCTGCCCATCTGGCGGCGGTCTTTGCCTTCTTTTCTGAGCTTGCGTTCAACCACGTTCTGCGTTGCTATGCCGGCATGGTCAGTTCCAGGGACCCAGAGTGTGGGGCGGCCGGTCATCCGGCGGAAACGAATCTGTATGTCTTGAAGACTGTTGTTCAGCGCGTGCCCCATGTGGAGTACACCGGTTACGTTGGGAGGAGGGATTACAATCGTGAAGGGCTTTTTGCCTTTCTCAGCCTTGGGCATGAAATGCCCTTCGCTTTTCCACATTGCATAGATTGCATCCTCGAAACTTGCAGGATCGTAGGCTTTTGCCAGCTCGATCGCCTTCATGTAACTCCTCCAGACGTACTCAAGATGTTTGGTTTATAATCATACTTGAATTTGAAGCCTGATGGAAGTGGCCGGACTCTGCATGAAGGCTGTGAATCAGCGCCGGCGCATGGCACTGAATTCAAAATTTCCTTCTGCAAATAGCTTGAGAACAGCTTTTCATACGCCAAAAAGTGGAACATAATACAGCCGTGCTGGCCAATAACGACATTAAAGCTTTTGTTTTGTCAGCTTTTTCCATATCCGTTTGACCGAGGTAACCGCCATGAGTGATACGACGCCGTGGGCATTTCTTGATGGATTTCGAGGCAGCTTTTTCAAGGGAGAATGGCCTACCCTCCCCGAGCTTTTCAGAATTTCGGCACAGCGTTTTCCCGAGCGCCCCTGCTTTACTGTGTATAATCCGGACCGCCAGTCTCTGAATTATACTCAGGCTTTGCGAAAGATCGAAGAAATTGCCTGGTATCTGAAAGCCAAAGGGATTCAGAAAGGCGACCGGGTAGCGGTTTCCGGTAAAAACTCCCCCGAATGGGCAATTGCCTATCTTGGCATTCTCGAAGCGGGTGCAGTTGTCGTACCCATCGATTATCAGCTTTCATCTGAAGAGATCGCACACCTTGTTTCAGCAAGTGAAGCGAGAATCTTGTTTATTGATGAAGAAAAGCACACCGAGCTTGAAGCGCTCTGTACGGGACTGGAAGAAACCATAGCCCTGTATGAGAGCCATCCTTCGTATTTATACCGAATAGCGGCTAGCGCCTGGGGAAAAAAGAATGAGAAAAGCGAGGCAGATTCGGGTAAGGCCGAGGAAGAGGACCTCGCCGCTATTCTCTATACTTCAGGAACTACGGGAAACCCGAAAGGTGTCATGCTGACTCACCGGAACCTTGTGTCTGACTGCTTTCTCGCTCAGGCGAATCTGCATATCTATCACACCGATGTTTTCTATGCGCTCCTTCCCATACATCATTCCTACACCATGCTGGCTGTCTTCATAGAATCCTTTTCTGTCGGCGCGGAAACGGTGTTCGGCAAAAAGATGGTGGTCAAGCAAATTTTAAAGGACCTGAAAGAAGCCCATGTCACCATGTTCCTGGGCGTGCCTCTGCTTTTCAACAAACTCCTGAATGGAATTTTAAAAGGAATCAGAGAAAAGGGCATTGCCGTGTACGGCCTCATTTCGGCGATGATGTGGCTTTCCGGCTTTATTAAAAAAGTGTTCAAGGTCAACCCGGGTAAAAAACTTTTCCATTCCGTGCTGGACAAGGCGAGTCTCGCGAGCATCCGAATCTGCATTTCAGGCGGCGGCCCCCTGGCTCCTTCAGTGTTTAGAAAATACAACCAGCTTGGCATCGATTTTGTTCAGGGGTATGGACTAACCGAAACTTCTCCCATAATCACGCTGAACCCGGTTGAGCACTACAAGGAGACCTCAGTTGGCAAAATCCTGCCAGGGATGGAGATGAAAATTCTTTCGCCAAATGCCGACGGCATTGGAGAGATTGCGGTAAAAGGTCCCATGGTCATGAAGGGTTATTATAAGATGCCTGAAGAAACTGCGGAGGTTTTTACCCCTGACGGCTGGTTCAAAACAGGAGACCTTGGCTACATCGATGAAGAGAATTATGTCTATCTGACGGGCCGGGCAAAGAACATGATTGTCACTGAGGGGGGAAAGAATGTATATCCGGAGGAGATTGAATACCGCTTCCAGCTGTTTGACCAGATAGATCAGGTTCTTGTCAGAGGCTATATCGAAAACAAAGACAGCAAGTCCGAAAAAATCGAAGCGCTTCTCTATCCCTCTCCTGACTGGGTTGCCAAGCTCACAGAGGAAGCAGGCAGCCAGGCAAAAGCCTGGGAGCAGGCCGAACTGAAGCTCAAGTCTTTTGTTGACGAGGTCAATCTGAAATTGCTGCCATATCAGAAAATAACCCGGGTAATCATACTCCGGGAGCCGATGGAGATGACTACTACCAAGAAGGTTAAGCGATTC
>CAZZJJ010000236.1:0-2606 GCA_964654405.1 uncultured Treponemataceae bacterium | reverse complement strand
GAAACATCCTTTCTGGCAAGGATGGGCTTGTACCATTGAGAAGAGTATCTTCTGAAAAGAAGTAATTTTTCCGCAATTGCTACTTGACTTGTGTTTTTATCTGTAGTATCAAGGCTTCAATCATGAATATTTCGACCTGCGCCGTAATTATTGTACTGTCCTCACTGATTATCCCGACAAGGGGTGTGAAGGAAGTATAACCTTACGGTTGCACGGCAACAGAAAAGGCCATCCTTCCTTCGGGGAGGATGGCCTTTTTTTTAGCCCAGTCGGCGTCGAAAACAGCTCACAGGCGTGCCGCCTGCGGGATGATATTCAAGGAGGAGAAGATGAGGAACAGTTTCGAGTCGAAGATTTTCAAGACAGAAACCGTCTGGTTCGGGCCGCATGAGGAAATGGTAGTCCGCGGAGGGCGGAACCTGTTTCCGCTGCTGCCGAAGGCTTTCGATGGTATCAGACAGATTGGCGTTCTCGGCTGGGGGAGCCAGGGGCCGGCACAGGCCCAAAATCTAAGGGAGTCACTCGAGGGCACAAATATAAAGGTAAAAGTAGGACTGCGGAGCGGTTCAGCTTCCTGGAAGGCGGCCGAAGCGGCGGGGTTCACGGAAGCGAACGGCACGCTAGGAGAAATGATGGCTGTCGCCGGTGATTCCGATCTTGTGCTGCTGCTTATTGCGGATGCGGCACAAGCGGAACTCTATCCTGAACTCTTCAAAGTGATGAAAAAGGGAGCTACGCTCGGTCTTTCACATGGCTTCCTGCTGGGTGCCATGAAAATAAACGGCGATCGGTTCCCTGCCCATTTGAACGTGATTGGCGTTTGTCCAAAAGGCATGGGACCTTCAGTCCGCCGTCTCTATGTCCAAGGCAAAAGCGTCAACGGGGCAGGCATCAATGCGAGTTTCGCCGTAGAGCAGGATGTTGACGGTAAAGCGACCGATTACGCCCTGGCGTGGGCTGTAGCTATCGGCGCACCCTTTATTTTCAAAACGACCCTTGAGTATGAATATAAATCGGATATCTTTGGCGAGCGGGGCATCCTGCTGGGTGCTGTCCATGGGATTGTCGAATTTCTTTATCGATATTACCAGGCTCAGGGCATGTCCCCGGAGGAAGCCTTCCGCCATTCCGCAGAAAGCGTTACTGGCCCTATTTCCAAGACGATCAGCCATAAAGGTATCATGGGTGTGTATGAATCACTTTCTGAAGCGGATAAAAAGGTATTTCGAAAAGCGTACGGGGCGGCATACGCTCCAGCATTCGAAACACACTATGAAAATTACCAGGAAGTGGCATCTGGCAATGAAATAAAATCGGTGCTTCTTGCTGCGGAACGCATGAAACGGATACCCATGGGGAAAATTGATGAAAGCTCCATGTGGAAAGTCGGCGAACGGGTGAGGGCGGTCCGGAAAGAAACCGAGATTCCGCTCGATCCCTTTACCGCAGGGGTCTATATCGCCTGCATGATGGCCCAGATTGACCTGCTGGCTGAAAAAGGCCATGCCTATTCTGAAATTGTCAATGAGTCAGTCATTGAAGCGGTGGATTCGCTGAATCCCTTCATGCACTACAAGGGTGTTTCATTCATGGTGGATAACTGCTCGACGACAGCCCGGCTCGGTTCTCGAAAATGGGCTCCGCGCTATGATTATCTCCTGATGCAGCAGGCTGAGCCAATCTGGTCGCGAGGAGCGGGAGAAGACTCTGCTCTCTGGGAAAAATTCATGCATCATCCGGTCCATGCGGCTTTAGCGACGGCAGCTTCCATGCGGCCAAGCGTGGATATTGCGGTTGTTGGCTAATGCAGCAAAATTTAACCAGCCTGGACGCAATCAGGACTAGGCTGGTTTTTATAAATTATCGAAGATAAACCAATTTTAAAATAGAAATCTGCTCGGTTATCTGTCTTTTTTACATCGCTCGTTTTCTATCAGCTCGTAATGTAAATGGTAGTGAAATTTCTGCTTGACATCTGACGAATGGTGGTAGATACTTAGCCATAACTGGTTAACCAGTTATGGCTAACCAGTTCCCAAGGAGATCCCTGAATGACGCCTGCATTGATGCAAAATAGCGAAACAACTTCTGCGGATGAATCAAAAGTATTTTCATATATTCAAGAGCAGATTGTTTCTGGGAGGCTGAAAGCGGGTGTTAAACTGCCTTCCGAACGGCAGCTCTGCGAGATCCTTGGAGTCAGCAGGGGATATGTCAGAAAAGCGCTATCCCGCCTGGAGCATTATGGCTTAATAAAAACGCTTCCGCAAAGAGGAACCATTGTCGCGGAAATGGGAAGCAAGGCGATTTCCGGTTTGATAGCCAATATCGGGAGCTTTGAAGAAACCTTTACCCCGGGTGATCTTTTTGAAATACGGGAATTATTGGAAACCTATGCTGCTAAAAGAGCTGCAAGACTCGCCAACCAAGATAGTCTTGAAGAAATTCTCAAGTGGCATATCGAATTCAAGCAAAAAGCCGAGAATGGAGAGCGGGCGCTTGATGAAGATCATCTTTTGCATATTGCAATAGCGAAAGCGAGCGGGAATCCGGTCTGTCTATCTTTGATAAGCTACATAACCCCGCAGATTATCGCACTCAATACT
>CAZZJJ010000235.1:0-2661 GCA_964654405.1 uncultured Treponemataceae bacterium | reverse complement strand
AAAGCGAAATCGAATGGTTTACCGCGAAAGAAAATTATGCCGACATGATGCACGAGGAACTGTCGCGCTTTCTGCTTCAGATAACCACTCAGGAAATCAGCGATACCACGCGGAACCGGGTCGGACTTAAACTGCGCATCATCTCTGAGCTGGAATGCATGACCGATGAATGCCTGAGCATCGCCTATTTGCTTAAAAAGAAACACGCGAAACAGCTTGAGTTCGAAGAATCCTCGCTGGCGGCGCTGGTGCCGTTTTCAGAAATGGTCGATCAGTTCCTTCGGTTCGTCTCGGAAAAGCTGGGGACCGGCATGACCGAGATTGAGTTGGGCATCGCTTCGGAAATGGAAGACAAAATTGACGCCTTTAAAAAGCATCTGAAAAAGATGGCCCGCAAACGATTGAAGGCCGGCGCGGATGTAAAGGCAGAACTCTTGTATATCGATTTGATCCGCCATGTGGAAAAGGTAGGCGATTGTTCTTACGCGATTGCGGCTGAATTGAGGAATTTCGGCAGGGTGTAGATATCTTCCACACCTTCCACCAGAATGGCGCCCATCCCCAGGGCAAGCGCTGGTTCGATGTCGACATCGAAGCGATCTCCGATGGAAACGCATTCACCAGCCGCAAGTCCGAGCGTGTCCAGAATTTTGCGGAAGGGCTCAAAGGCAGGCTTGGAACAGCCGGTATCATCCAGACCGACAACCGCTTCAAAGCAATGCCGCACACCGAGGGCTTCGAGGGTTTTATAGCCGACAAGGCGAGGGTTGTTGGTCAAGAGAGCAAGCCGAAAGTATTTACTCAAGCTCGAAAGGGCAAATTCCAGCGCTGGATCCGGCGACAGCCACTGGGCGGGCTCAATTTCTTCCTCCCGCCATCGCACAATATCATCCATGCTGATGCCAAACGATAAAAAATGCTGCCCCATGCTGGTTTTGTGCGCTTTCCGGCTGGTTTCGAGGCGAGAGGCAGCTTCTTCATAGGGTACGCCGAGGTATTGAGCCAGCCTGCGTACCTGGGAGTCTTCCTGAAATTGCCCGTATTCGCGATTTGAATAGAGGGTGCCATCCATGTCAAAGACCAAAGCTTTACAGGATGGCACCATTTTGACGATGCGCATGCTTCAAATCCCCAGGAACGGCTTATAAATCATCGGCAGGACCGTAGGGGATAACCTGGTCTTCCGGGGTTTCGGGTTTGCGCTGCTGCGGGTTGTTTTTTTGATGCCCTTCCTGCCAGGCAGAATTCTTGTTCATCTGCTTCTTGATAAGCCTGGCAACCACATCGCGGTTGTCGAGGAGCGATGAGAGCGACCGGTCATGGTGAATGAGGCTGACGATTTGCGCGAAAAGTCCGGTGACATCAGCCTGGATGTACCATTCTTTCTGAAGCAATTCCTGATGATATATAGCATTGGTGCCGATTATCCGGTAGAAGAGCCCCTCACGGTAAGCCTTTTCAAAATCTTCGACAGCACTGCCGGTAAACATGGGCAATGAAGCAGCACAGATGACTTTTTCAGCGCCTAGATCTTTCAGATTGCGCATGCCTTTGATGAGCGTGCCGCCGGTTCCGATCATGTCATCGGCCATGAAAACAATTTTTCCTTTGACATCGCCCAGAAGCCGCATTTCGCTGATATTCGAATCGGAAGCGCTCTTGGTCACTTTGGAATAATCCCGTTCCTTATAGAGAAGTGCAAGCGGCCGCTGAAGCGCGTTGGCATAGAATTTGTTCCGGTCAACCGCCCCGGTATCCGGCGCGAGCACAACCAGGTCCTCGGTTTTTATATCGATGATGGTCATCAGCTTTTCGATAATCTGAAAGGATGCGTGGAGATTTTCCAGGCGCAGTTTATCAAAACAGTTCTCGATTTCACGAGAGTGGATGTCCAGGGTGACAATTCGTGAAACACCCAGGTTCTCGAGCATCATGCCTACCCGCGCAGCAGTGAGGCCTTCTCTGCCCTTTTTCTTGTGCTGGCGCGCATAAGGATAAACCGGCAGAACCAGATTGATCCGGTTGGCGCCCGCCTGCATGGCAGCATCGATGGTGACAAAAAGGTTGAAAATATGGTCGTTGACGGTCATTACCCGATGCACGGTTCCATCGTTGAAAGCGATCGGCTGATGGTTTTCGATATCCTGGAAAATATAGAGATCTTTACCGCGCACCGACTCGAGAATTTCGGTTTTTATTTCACCGTTGGCGAAAAAGGTGTGGCGCGCGTTGATCTTGAAATGCGGCGGCCGATATTTGTCAGTCGGCCCTGGATTGAAGAGGAGGCTGGAATTGGCATCGTTGGCAAAATTGATTTTGCGGATGGCCAGTTCCTGACTTACATGATACCGAGACGCAAGAGCCTGGGTCTTGCGATCGAAACGCCGCTTGTAAATCCCGGCCAGCTTCCGGACCACCTGGTCCGCGAACGCTTCGGCGCCGGGGCAAGCGAGAATACCCAATTGGGTGGGATCGGAATAACTCATTGGATTGCCGCCTTCCGGTTGGAATGGTTGTATTTCAACCTATACCCGAACCCACGTTTTGTCAATGATTCTGTAGTGTCACGAACCTTGTATATTTCTTTTTGAAATTTGAAGCAAACTCTTAAGTCCAGCGCGTATAGGAAGTAGCAAGGAGGACTACTTCCCCATGGACAGC
>CAZZJJ010000234.1:0-2681 GCA_964654405.1 uncultured Treponemataceae bacterium | reverse complement strand
GGAATTCCGATAATGCGTCCATTTTGCAGGAACAGAACGAGCGGGCGGCGAAGACATTATTGCATCTTGGAGGTATACGCGAAGCTGCGGCGGCTTTCAGATTCTGCCCTGCTTGTGCAAGTCCGAAGCTGTACAGTGTCCGCGATCGGATGTGGGTTTGTCCTGATTGCGGCTTTGAATATTTTCACAATGTCGCGACAGCGGCGGGCATCATCATAGAAGTAAACGGCTCAATCGTGGTACTCAAGCGCGCAAAGGAACCGAGAAAAGGCAGCTATGCCCTGCCCGGCGGCTTTGTCGAATCAGGCGAGCGCGCAGAAGACGCCGCCTTGCGCGAGTGCCGGGAAGAAATCGGCTGGGCTCCAGAAAAAATCGAATTTCTTGCCTCGTATCCGAACATTTATAAGTACCACAATATTCCCTATGCTACCTGCGATTTGTATTTTTCAGCGAAGGTGCCGAGTTTCAACAGCGCTGAACTGGATATTGACCCTGAGGAAACGTCTGAAGTACTTTTGCTCTCCGCTGACACCATTCCCTGGGACATGATCGCCTTTGAATCGGCTCAGCGCGCGCTTCGCAAGTATCTGCTTTCGCGGAGCATCGGACTTCCGCCCCGAAGCATGGAATGGGAAGCCCTTGAATAGATTTGACTAAAGGAGCACTTAATGGATAAAAGGACAAAAATCGTCGCGACTACCGGACCTGTTTCGGAAAATCCTGAAACAATTCAAGCGCTGGTTGAAGCGGGGGTGGATGTATTCCGCCTCAATTTTTCACATAAATCGCATGATGAGGCTGACCGGGCAATCGCGATGATCCACGATGTCCGGAAAAAACTCCGCAAGCCGGTCGCAATCATGGCCGACATCAAGGGACCAGCCCTGCGTCTCTATGGGTATTCCGAAAAAATTCAGATTGCCAGAGGACAGGAGCTGAGCATTCAAAGCCATGACCCCATCGGCATCGAATCTTCAAAGTCCGATGAACCCGGGGAAGTTTTTACCAATCTTCCTAATATAGATCGAATCTGCGCGATTGGCCAGAAAATCATTCTGATGGATGGCTATTTTACCGGACATGTTGTCGGCAGAGGAAAGGACAGCGTCAGAGTAAAAATTGAAAATGAAGGTGAACTGCGGCCAAAAGCCCACCTCACCATTCCCGGGGCTGATTATCCTATTCCATTCCTCACCGAAAAAGACATCGCTGATATCAACTGGGCGGTCAGCCGGAATATCGAATTTATCGCGCTCTCCTTTGTACGTTGTGCGACAGATATTGAAGAAGTCAGAAGACTGGTTCAGCGGACTGCGGTTTCCATGTCCAAACATACGCATATCAAACTTATTGCGAAAATTGAATCAGCGAAAGGTCTTGCGAATATCGATGAAATAGTGCAGGCAGCTGACGGCATCATGGTTGCACGAGGCGACATGGGTGTGGAAATGCCCATAGAAAATGTTCCGATAGCCCAGAAATCGATTATCAGAAAAGGCTATCTGGCAGCTAAACCCGTAATCACGGCTACCCAGATGCTTGAGTCCATGATCGAAAATCCGATGCCGACGCGGGCTGAAGTTTCCGATGTTGCCAACGCCTGTTTTGATTCAACGAGTGCTGTCATGCTTTCCGGCGAAACCGCGATGGGAAAATATCCGGTGCAGGTTGTCAGCGTTATGCGCTCGATCATCAATACCGTTGAAAAGCAGTTCGATTATCTGGATTTTCATCACGATGTTCCGCCCGAGGTTCAGAATGGCGACATCCCTGCGATAATGTCGTATAACGCGGTTTCCGTGGCGTATCGCTGCAACGCGAAAGCGCTCATCGTGCTGACTGAAACAGGCCATGCAGCCCGCCTTCTGTCACGCCTCCGGCCGCGGATGCCCATTTATGCCTTCCTCACCAATGAAGGGCTGTATCATCAGATGGCGCTCAATTGGGGCGTTACGCCGTTCCTGCACAGCGGCAAGGGAACACGGCTCGACGCAGTTGTCGATGAAGCCATTACAATCTGCAAAAAAGGGAATCTTCTTGCTGCCGGCGACAAGGTAGTCATTGTTGCGGGACTCCCGCTCGCCCAGCAAGGCTCAACGAATATGATCCGTGTGGAGACAATCGAATGATCATTCCCAGCGTAGAACAGGTAATAAGGGAAGATGTGGAATTCCTGCGGCACTGCCCTCACGCGGACAATTGCGCCGCGTGTTCCGAAGAAGTCTGCGTCATGGTGGCTTCGGTCGCTGATTTTCCAACCGAATACGGCCATTTTACCATCATCGGTTTTGTGAATAACAAAGATGGCAAGGACCATATCATTATTTTGAAGGGCGAGATCGGCGATGGTGAGGACATGCTCCTGCGTATTCACTCAGCCTGCCTTACCGGCGACGCGCTGGGCAGCATGCGCTGTGACTGCGGCCCCCAGCTGCATCACGCACTCGAAATCATCGAGAAGGCGGGGCGCGGTGCGGTTCTGTACCATCAGGCTGAGGGGCGCGGTATCGGGCTTGTCAACAAATTGCGAGCCTATGCGCTGCAGGATGCTGGATACGATACCTATGACGCCAATCTCGCGCTTGGTTTCAAGGCTGATGAGCGCAATTACGCCATTCCCGCCGCTATGCTGAAAAAAATCGGCATTAAAAGCGTCCGGCTCATGACCAACAACCCTGAAA
>CAZZJJ010000233.1:254-2682 GCA_964654405.1 uncultured Treponemataceae bacterium | reverse complement strand
TTTCAGGATTGAGCGCCCCCGTCACATATCGGCTGAATCCTCCATCCTTGCGAGGGATATAGAGTTCGACTGAATCCAGAATGATGGAAAAACTGGGACGGACCCTGAGCAGCCAGCGGACCGGCAAAGCGGCGGTATCCTGGACCCGATCGGGCGATCCTTCCGCTTCAGCTGAGGCGCGCTCAGGAAGCGAAAACTGTATCCACGCGACCGGCGCGCGTTTGCCAACCCAGACAGGCCGGCCATCTATCGGTGCAAACCGATCTTGAATCTCGGCTTTCTGGACATCCTCAATACCGAGAGAAGGGTCTGCGTTAAAATACATCAATCCGGTTTTTTCAAGATCGATGACAGAAACAGATTGACTGCTCTCAGCCCCGATCGGCAGCACCGCAGCGAGAGCGACAATGAGGACAGCCCATGCTGACTTGAAATATGTTTTTTTATTCATTCTGGAATCAATGATATCGAAAAAAACGGCATTTGTGAATTTCCAAGCATGAATTTTTTGCATTTTTTAAAAGCAGTTCGGCAGATAGTGCCGATTATGAGCGAAAGCGCCCGCTCAGGAATATTTCGAAATATACGCGGAAATATCGAATTTCGATTTGCAGCCTGAGTAGCTCATGTACCGGATTTTGCCGAATACAGGCCGCGGAAACCATGCGCGGTCGTGAACCCCGCCGATGCTCCAGGCGATGCCGGCGTACCCATTGGGATCGCGTCCATCGAGGGAATAGGTGTCGTTCAGGAAGATTGCGTCAGCCATAGCGGTTTCCGGGTCAGCTGTCCACTCGAGTATTTTCTTTGCCCAATACATGCGCAGATAGCCGTGCATCTTGCCGGCCGTCAGAAGTTCGCGCTGAGCGGCGTTCCAGAGCGGATCATGGGTTTGAGCCTTCTCGAGTTCCTCGAGGGAATAGAGGTACGGCCTTTTATCGCCCCGATGCAGTTCCATGTCTTTTTTTGCCCAGTCGGGGAAACCTGCGCTTGTGTCATAGTTCGAATTATAAAAGCAAAAATTATCAGAAAGCTCTCTGCGGACGATAAGCTCTTCCAGGAAGGCTGGCTGCGACTCAGAAAACGGTGCTTTCCGGATTTCCAGCGCAACCCGCTGGGCAGCAATATGCCCAAAATGGAGATAAGGCGACAGGTTGGATTGCGCTTCCATTTCTGGCTTGTTTCTGAAGCTGGCATAGAGAGGGAGCTTGCGCTCGACAAATAAATCCAGCATTTGCCGAGCCGCGGTTTCGCCGGACGAAAGCCAGCTGACGGCAGGAACCGGCTTCAGGGAGTGGGTTTTAGCAAACAGCTTGTCCCAGTCGGTTCGGGGAAAGGGCTTACCTTCCAAATCGGCAGCGCGGTGGTCCTGCGGCGTCAGCTCGGGGTATTCAGTCAGAAAATCAGGCAGAAGGCGCTGAATTTTCGGCCGAATGGTATAGGCGCCGAATTCCTGCTTCTGCGATGCCTGAAAACAGGGGACAATATTGTGCGCGTCCACTTCAAAATGCGAAACATTCTGAAGCTTGTTTATTTCGGCAATCCATGCACGCTTGTACTTCAGCGGGTCAAAATCCGAAACGACTGCTCCGACGCGGTTCTGTGTCACAAATCGATAAAAATCCTCAAAAGGGTCATCAGCGTCAATGAGGATGAAGGGAATATTTTTCTGCACAAGGGCTGTTTCAGTCTGTTTCAGCCCCTGCAGAAGAAAATCGAAATTGCGGAGATTGCCGAAGGGGTACTGGAAATCCAAGATGAAAACAACCGCAAGGTCCGCATCATGCTGGCGGGCGTACTGGCTCGCCAATAAAAGCGCCCAGTTGTCGCTGACTCGCATGTCCCGGCTCATTCGATACACCACGAGCCCGCCCAGGCGGTCCAGGTTTCTATGAACAAGAATTCTGCGCGGGTCTACGGTTGTCACCATTTTCATGCCCCCGTTGTGCTAAAATACTAAAATTCAATCATGCAATGGAAGCTGCCAGTGGATGTTCCAACTGCATCTGAGCGGGGCGCATCGGCGCTCCCATGAGCTTTTCAATCGTCCTGAGCATTCCGCGGTCCTCAGGCGTGACGAATGTCAGCGCAACTCCTTCATGCTTCATGCGCCCAGTCCGCCCAATCCGGTGGGTATAGGCTTCCGCGGTATCCGGCACATCGAAATTGATGACATGGGTTATCTGCGATATGTCGATGCCGCGGGCGGCAATATCGGTAGCCACAAGTATCTTCACCCGGCCGGTTCTGAAGTTTTCCATCGCTTTTTCACGCTGAGCCTGCGAGAGGTTCCCTTGCAGAGAAACAGCCTGGTGTCCCGCGCCTGACAATTGCATGGCCAGTTTTTTTGCCCGGTGCTTTGTGCGGGTAAAAATAAGCTGCTGCCCGCCGTTTGTCTGCGCAAGAATGCCTTTCAGGGATTCGTATT
>CAZZJJ010000233.1:0-217 GCA_964654405.1 uncultured Treponemataceae bacterium | reverse complement strand
TGGCTCACCGTTTCCACCGGCTTTGAATCGCCGATTTCCACTTTAACCGGGTTTTTCTGCATGTCTCTGACTAATTTGCGGATTTCCGGCGGCAAGGTAGCGGAAAACAGCAAAGTCTGCCGCTCACCCTTGATAGCCTGGATGATTTTTCGAATTGAAGGCAGAAAGCCCATGTCGAGCATCTGATCGGCTTCATCGAGCACCAGGGTATCGATGC
>CAZZJJ010000232.1:0-2684 GCA_964654405.1 uncultured Treponemataceae bacterium | reverse complement strand
CGGGCAAGCGTGCCGCGGACCTGTACGCCGGCGCCGGGCTTTTTTCAAAACTCCTTGCCGAGCGCTTTTCCAGCCTGTTCTGTATCGAAAACGACACTGTCTCGCTGGAGGCTGCGCGGGGGAACTGCCAGGGACCAGGCATACGGTTTTTCCCCATGGATGTTGAAACCTGGGCCAGCCGGGAGCTTTCGTGGACGGGAAAATCGGCACCATCGGCAGAAGCTTCGGGATCAGCAGGCCCTGCTGCCCAAGCTCCGGCCAGCGCCTTCGACTGCATCATCGCCGACCCGCCGCGTCAAGGCTTGCCGCCTATTCTGAAAACCTGGCTGACTTCAACAGCCATCAAGAAGTTTTTCTATGTTTCCTGCGACCATGTAACTCTTGCCCGCGACATCGGGGAGCTCATCAAGAAAGGCTGGGAGCTTGAGTCGCTGGAATTGTATGATTTCTACCCGCAGACCGGGCATCTTGAATCGCTTGCTATTCTGCGGCCTGCCGGATACCGCGCAGGTATTGGAGCATAACCAGGCTGTCATGGTTTCATGATCAGCCTGATTCATTCCTTGTATGAGGAGGAGGCATCATGAAACGGAACGGCCCATTTAAGGGAAGAACGATCGCGGTTGTCAACGATCTCTCGATCGATGAACAGCGGTATCTGTATCAGAAAACCCGCGAACTAAAGCACCTGGTATCGACAGGCGGCGACTACCGGCACTTCAAGCTGAATGATCCGGATTACCAGGTGTATCTCATTTTCATGGAAGACTCGACGCGGACCCGTGAATCATTCAGGAATGCCTCAAAATTTCTCGGCGCGCGAACCAACATCTTCGATGCGGCCTCCAGTTCCTTCAATAAAAACGAATCCATCACCGATGCCATAAAAATGCTCTACGGCTATTCGAGCGATTCGTGCTTTATCATGCGAACAAAGCTTGAAGGCACCTGCCGCTGGCTGGAAGAAGCGCTTGGCCGCTATGCCGAAACTTCAGGCGGCCCCTTGCCCGCTTTTATCAACGCCGGTGACGGCAAGCATGAGCATCCGACCCAGGAGTTTCTCGACGAGTTCACCTTCCTGGAAAAATTGAATTGGAACGACGACCACATCCATATCGCGCTGGCGGGGGACCTCTACCATGGGCGTACCGTCCACTCCAAGGCTGACGGACTCAACGTGTTCCGCAATGTCGAAGTTGACCTGATCGCTCCCGAGCTCTTATCCATGCCCAGCTACTATGTTGAAAAAATGAAGGCGAACGGCTTCCAGGTGAGGATTTTCGAATCGATCGACGAATACCTGGCTAATGGCAAGGTAGCCTCCATCTGGTATTTTACCCGCCTTCAGCTCGAACGAATGGGCGAAGCCATTCTCGAACGCACCCCATTCCTGCGCAATAGCGTCACCTTCAGAAAAGACATGCTCGGGCTCCTGCCGGAAAACACAAAATTCTACCACCCCCTGCCCCGCAACCGAGCAGCTCCCACCATCCCAACCTTCCTCGATGATCTGCCGCTGAACGGATGGGACGGTCAATCCGCCAACGGATATTGGACCCGGATTGTCGAACTTGGCATGGTGTCGGGCTTGCTGGGAGAGGACTTCAACGGCGCCTTTGCGATGGAACCCGCCATATCAGAGGATTTCGTTACCGAAATCAAACCTGAAGAGCATCGAAAACCCGAATACAAGGTCGGAATCAAGCCGGTTGAAGAAGGCATTGTCATTGACCACATTGCCAAGGGCAGACCGGTCGAGGAAATCTGGAATAATATAGAAGCTGTCCGAAAGATTCTGAAGCTGAATGTGCACTCAAGCCACGGCGTGTACCACTCCAACCTGGGACTGGAAACCTTTAAAGGCATCATATCGCTGCCTGACATCACCAGTTTCGGCGCCAAGGATCTGAAAAAACTCGCAGCCATAGCCCCCGGCTGTACGCTGAATCTGATTCGAGATTCCAAAGTGGCAAAGAAATATCGTTTGGAAATGCCACCCCGGATTTATGGCTTTGAGGAAATTTCCTGCAAGAACGAAAACTGCATATCCAACCCAAAGCACAACGAAGGGGTCACGACCGAATTCAGAAGAAAATCGGGCGGCACCTTTGTTTGCCGCTATTGTGAGCGGGAACATAATTTCCGGGAAATCTGGGATATTTGAGCCTGGCTGGGCTCAAGTCTGGGGCGCTTCGTGCTGAAGCGCCCTTTTTATTGCGCCTTGCTTTGCACCCCACGCTTTGCCGTGAACTCATACATGCAGATTGCTGCGGCGACGGAAACGTTGAGCGAATCCACATGCCCCCGCATGGGAATGGCGATTGTCTCATCGGCCTTATCAAGAAGCAGCCGCGATACCCCATCCCCTTCATTCCCCAGGATAAAACAGGTTTTTTCAGGAAAGGCGATCGAGGCGAGCGGAGTGCCTTTCATGTCGGACGCGTAAACCCAGAATCCAGCCTTCTGCAATTTTTCAACTGCATCTGCGAGATTCTGAACCGAGGCGACCGGAACCCAAGCTGTCGCACCGGCGCTTGCCCGCACCGCTGCTTCGGTCAGCGGAGAAGCCCGCCGTTTTGGAATTATCACAAGATTGACGCCGAACGCATCCGCCGAGCGAATGATAGCCCCCAGATTCTGGGGATCTTCGATATGATCGAGGATGAGAACGCAGGCACATGCAG
>CAZZJJ010000231.1:0-2694 GCA_964654405.1 uncultured Treponemataceae bacterium | reverse complement strand
TATGGTGCGGGTAATTATTTTCACAAAGTAAGTAAATGGCAGACTACCACTTTCTCAAAAATCTGTAAAGTGGAATTTGAATCAGAATCACGGTTTTTGCGCGTTATATAGATAGGGAGTTGCTGCACAGGAGGTGAGGATATGCATAAGAAGGCGAAAAAACCGGCACTGATCGCGGCATGGTTCGGTTTTGCCGTGCTTGCCGGCTGTTCAGCGCCGGGCAATGACCAAGTATTTCTGCCGATTGGGGATGCGCGGCCGCCGGTCTTGGTTACTGTGAATCAGGTCGATTCGGGGCTTCTTGAGCTGGATTTCAATGAGGATGTTGCAATGGTTGCTGACAGTTTTGTCTTTCAGCCGAAGGGGATTCAGGTGAATCCAACAGTGGATGGAAAGCGGATTCAGGTTGCTTTTTCGCCCCGGCCGGATCCCGGGACAGCCTGTACGCTTTCAGGTGAAGCTGAGGATCGGGCTGGAAACAGGCTCAAGTTTCTGATTTCCTTTTCAGGGTACAATGAGCATCCGGCCCGTCTGAGGCTGAATGAGGTTCAGCCTGGGAAGAATAGTTCGGCATCGAATCCGCATCGGGATTATATCGAATTTCTCGTCCTTGAAAACGGAAATCTTGGCGGGGCGACCGTAGAATGGGCGAGTTCCGTCAAATCGTATCGATATCAGTTTCCAGCCGCTGAGGTAAGGGCAGGGGAGTGTGTCATTCTTCACTGCGCACCTGAAGGTATTCCAGCGGAAAGAGATGAAACCGGTCCTGATTGCGGGCTTTCGGGCGGAATTGACGCAAGCCTTTCCGGAAGGGATTTCTGGACTTCGGTTGGCGGTTTGCCGGACAGTACCGGGGTGATCGCGGTGCGAACGCGGGAAAAGGATCCAGCGTGCGATGGCCTTTTCTACGCGGATACCGACAAGGCAGGGGCACTTGAAATCAAAGCTTTTGGCGGTCTGCCCAAGATGCTGGCTGATGACAATATCTGGCCATCCGCGGGAGGCGCGCCAGCCTGGGAAGACGCTTTTGTCTGGAAAAGCTCAACTTCCCGGCCATTGCATCGAACTGAAGGTGCAGCAAACAGCAAGTCAGCCTGGTATGTCGGCGATGCTGGCAGTCAAAGTCCGGGAGAGAAAGCTCCGCGGGAAGCGGTAAGCAAGAGTGCAGCCAAAAAAGTGAACAATAAAAAGACATCGCCGTAATAAAGGCGATGTCTGTTGGTTTCTGGGGTAATTCAGGAAAGCAAAAATGAGGCGTGGACTTGAATCAGAGAAGTCCTTTGAAAAGGTTTTCAATTTCGTGCTTGGGGATGGCGCCGACTTTCTGTTTCACAGCCTGGCCTTCCTTGAACACAATCAGGGTTGGGATTGAGATTATGCCGAACTGGGAGGCAATCTCCGATTCATCATCGACATTGACTTTGCCGACTTTGATTTTTCCTTTGTATGTTTCAGCCAGCTGTTCGACTGAAGGGGCTATCATCCGGCAGGGCATGCACCATTCCGCCCAGAAATCGACAAGGACGGGAATTGGGGATTCAATGACTTCGGTATTGAAGTTCTCTTTGGTCAACGTTACTTCAGCGCTCATGACAGCTCCTTGGTAGTTCGTTTGAAACTCAGCAGTGTTTATATAGTATAGCTATAGTTTTGGTCTTCCGTCAAATACCGCCAGGTCGGAAGATTAGGCTTTTTGCTTGCATTTTAAAAGTGAGGGCATTACAGTGAAATGTACGGACTTGCCAAGGTAAAATCAATATTTAAGCAAGCAATGAACCTGGGAGGCGGATATGGAGAAAGCGGGGCACACGTGGACTTTTGCAAGAATAGGCGGAATCGATCAGGTTGTTCTGAAAAAAGGTGATGATATTGAACATCTTGCAGAATTGGATCCCAAGCTGTGGGCTATCCTTTCTGCTCCAACACGGCAAGCCAAGTACGCTGAAACCTATGCCCTTTTGGACACTGACCACGACGGGAAAGTTCGAATCCCCGATATTCTGGACGCCATCGCATGGCTTAATAACATTTTGGTTTCACTCGATGTTCTCTTTGATAAAAAAGACGGGCTGACAGAAAAGGAGATCGCGGATGAGACTCTTATCAAGGCTTTCAAGGAAGCCTGCGAAATCCTGAAAGCCCAGGGGAAGCTGGCTCAAAACGGGCAGTCCTTGATTCTGAACTCGGGCCTTGCCGCTGCAGCCATCGCTTTGCAGAAAAACCAGAAATTCAATGGCGATGGGGTGGTCATTAAAAACAGCACCGATGAATCGGCTGCCGCTTCGTTTATCGATAGTTTGGTAAAGCTTGGATACGCGGCTCAGGACGCAAGCGGCGAAATGGGGCTCGATAAAGCCAATTTGGATGCGTTTTTAGCGGATGCTGAAGCTATGCTCGCCTGGCGTGCGAAAATTTCGGAAAATCCTGAACTGTTGGTATGCGGTGACAATACGGATGCCGCTGTCGAGCTTTTTAATGCAATCAAACCGGCTGTCGATGACTTTTTCAAGCGCTGTCAGATTTTTGCGTTGTCAACGTCTGATACTGCCTTGCGGGACATCGATACCGCGATATCCATGGTTCTTGCCGGTAATCAGGAAGAACAGGACAAAATGCCGCTCCCCCTTGCACTCCCGAACAGGGAAATTGTTCTTCATCTTGACAAGCCGATGCTTCCTGCTTTCATGAAAACCG
>CAZZJJ010000230.1:0-2750 GCA_964654405.1 uncultured Treponemataceae bacterium | reverse complement strand
AGCGTAACATGGACTGAAATGGCGTTCTGGCGGCCAAACTCGTGGATGAGCTGGCGGGCTGCTTCCAGGAAGGGGATGGATTCCATGTCGCCGACGGTGCCGCCGATTTCGACTATGGTGATATCGACATCGGGGCTTTCCGCAACGACGAGGATGCGGCGTTTGATTTCATCGGTGATGTGGGGTATGACCTGGACGGTTTTGCCGAGAAAATCGCCGGCGCGTTCCTTTTCAATGACGGCTTTGTAAACTTGTCCTGTGGTGATTGAATTGGCCCGTGAAAGCGGAGCAGAAGTAAAACGGCCGTAATTGCCCAAGTCGAGGTCGGTTTCCGCCCCGTCGTCCGTCACATACACTTCCCCATGCTGGTAGGGGCTCATTGTTCCGGCATCGACATTCAGGTAGGGATCTATTTTTACCATTCGAACGGTAAAACCGCGGGCTTCCATGAGAGCGCCGATTGACGAGGCGGCAATGCCTTTGCCCAGTGAAGAGCAGACCCCGCCAGTAACAAATACTAGCTTCTTCATGGGATTTCAGTATCGATGGAAAAGCTCGAATTTGTCAATCACCCCGGCTGGCGGCCGAGTAAAATTCGATATAAAAAACACAGTGGACTATCCGCGCCTTGACAGATACAATTATTCCATGACTCAGAACGACCTGTTGCTGGTGCGAGGCCTGGCAGCCTTGGATATTCCCTATTCAGGCACGATGGTTCACCGGCTTATTACCTATACGCATGAGCTCGAACGCTGGAATCCGGTCTACGGTCTGGTCAAGGCCGAGGGCGAGGATTTGATTGTCAAGCATATTCTGGACAGTCTCGCGCCGTGGCGCCTTCTTGTGGATTTGCTGGAAGAATGCGATGTGAGAATGGGCTCAGGCGGGAACGCGGTGGTCTCGGATATCGGGACGGGCGCCGGCCTTCCGGGGATTCCCTTGAGCATTGTGCTTGCGGATCGGCAGTTCCGGCTGATTGACCGAATGGGCAAGCGCATCACTTTCTTGGAAAATCAGAAAGCCTTGCTGCAGCTCGAGAATGTTTCGATAGAAGAAAGCGAAATCGAACGCGCAGCCGGCCGGCATCAGGTGGTGACGTTCCGAGCTTTCAGGCCTTTTTCTGAGACCAAGCTGTTCAAGGCAGTCTGGAAAGCGCTTGCTCCGGGCGGCGCGTTTTTTGCCTACAAGGGTAAAATGCTGAATGCCAAAATTGAGCTTGCGGAGCTCGGTGAGGACAAGTTTTTTGCCGAGGCTGTCGCAAAAGCAGCAATTCTGCCGGTCTGGGTGCCTTTTCTTGAAGAAGAACGCTGTGTGGTTATTTTACGAAAAACGCTTTGACGATCGCGAAAAGCAAGAGTCCCCACACGATAAGCACCAGCAGGGCACCCTTCCAGTTTTTGGCGAGATTGAGCGGTTCAGCCTGCGCTTTTTTGCGGCTTTCTTGGATTATTTCGGGCGGAATCGCCTTGAAGGCTAAATAAATGAAAACAGGCAGAATCAGGGCGTCATCGAGCATGCCGAGCACAGGGATAAAATCGGGTATCAGGTCTATTGGCGAAAGGGCGTAGGCGATGGCAAGGCCTGTCCAGAATTTGGCCCAGAAGCCGATCTGTTTGCTCTGTGTCGCATAATACAGGGTCTGGATGTCCAAGCGCAAATCGCGTTTTGGTTTTTTCATGGTGCCTTTGCTGCACAATTTCAGGCGAAAATAAAGCTGGTCATGGCGACACTGCCGTTTTGAAATGACTCATGAAAGACAGTGGCGCTTTCCATGCTTTCCATAGTGCCGGCGGCGGCCAAAAGCGGCAGATAGTGATCCGGAGTCGGGACTGCCTGTTTTGACTCCGGCACGGTTTCCGCATATGAAGCTAAGGCTGTTTTATCTTTGTTCGCGAGCTTTTCTTTGACGAGTGTATTGAAGGCGACAGCCCAGGGATATGGCTGGACGTTCATTTCATAGTCGAATTCATACAGATTGTGCACAATATTGCCGGAGCCGATGATCAGGATGCCTTCTTCACGGAGCGGCGAAAGCGCTTTGCCGATGTCGAACCACTCCAGCGGGCGAAGGTGATAGCTCAGGCTGAGTTCGAGAACGGGGATATCCGCTTCAGGGTACATGCGCGAGAGGATTGCCCAGGCGGCATGGTCAATGCCTCGCGTCGGATCCTGAATACAGGGTTTGCCGGCTGTCTCCAAAAGCGACGCAATTCTGCCGGCCAGTTCAGGATCGCCCGGCGTCTCATAGGTAAATTTGTAAAACTCCTCTGGGAAACCAATAAAATCATAGATTTGGCGCGGGGCTGCGGATGCGGTGACACGGAGCTGGGGTGTTGTCCAGTGAGCCGATATGACGAGAATTGCAGCAGGTCCGGGCAGGCTTTCCGCCTGCTCACGCAAATCAGCCGCGTAGGGTCCTTCGAGAAATATATTCATGGGAGAGCCATGGCCGATAAAAAGGGCGGGCATTCTCATCGTTTTTCCTCGCGTTAATTCCTCATCGATAAAGCCTTTTCACAAGAAGCCGTTTTTGCACGTGTGCTCGGCTTCTTTCATATACCATAAGGTACGCATTTCAGGTCAACTTTTCCATTATTCAGGAACGAAATCCCTTCCTGCTCGAGCAGAAAGTGTTTCATGGCGAGTCCGCCCTGGTATCCACCGAGACTGCCGTCGCTTCTGATGGTGCGATGGCAGGGGATGAGGAGCGGGAAAGGGTTGCGGGAAAGGGCGGAGCCGACTGCCCG
>CAZZJJ010000229.1:359-2783 GCA_964654405.1 uncultured Treponemataceae bacterium | reverse complement strand
CCATCGCCATTCCGGGAATGATCTTGTCGCAATTGGTGACCATGACCAGGGCATCAAGGGCATGTCCTTGCGTCATGACTTCAATCGAATCCATAATGACTTCCCGGCTGGGCAGGGAATACTTCATCCCCACATGATTCATGGCGATTCCGTCGCAGACACCGATAACCGGGAATTCAATAGGCAGACCGCCCGCCGCATACACGCCGGCCTTAACGGCCTCGACAATGCGCTTCAAATGCACATGACCCGGAATTATCATATTGTAAGCGTTGACAACACCAATCCAGGGGCGCTCAATTTCCCAATCCGCATATCCTGACGCCTTCATCAGAGAACGGTGCGGCGCCCGGTCAATACCGATTTTCGCCCTGTCACTTCGCATGGTACCTCCCTACTCGACAATAATTCGAATTTGCATCACTTCGATTTTCGTTTATTTCATGATCAATCGAGGCAGAAACAGCACAACATCCGGAACATAGAGACAAATGAACAACACCAGAATCAGAATGAGAATCATCGGGATGATAGGCTTGCTGATTTTGCCCATCGGCAGACCTGTAATCGCGCTGGCAACATAAATATTGATCGCCACTGGCGGCGTCGCCATCCCGATTGCCAGCCCGACGGTCAGGATAACGCCGAAATGGGTCAGATTCCCTCCAATTCCCAAAACAGCCGGAATGAAAATCGGCGTCAGGATAATAAGCGCTGAAGCGGTTTCCATGAACATGCCGGCAAGCAGAATAATGACCGCGATCATGAGATACACCAGGAAGGGGATATTATGGGCAAGTCCCATGATTGCACCGGCAATAGCCTGCGGAATCTGATAGAACGCAAGCCCCCATCCAAACAGCTTGGCTGTCGCTATGATGAACATGATGAGCGCTGACGTAACCCCGGAACCAACCACCAGTTTATAGAATTTTTTAAAATCCAGCGCCTTATAGACGAATACAGCAACCAGCACTGTGTACACAACAGCGATTGCCGCTGCTTCAGAAGGCGTGAAAATGCCTGAAAAAATGCCGCCCAGTATGATGACAGGCGCCATGAGCCCCCAGGTCGCCGAAAGGAAGCGCCTCCAAACCTCTTTGCCCGGCAGTTTTTCACCCGCTGGATAGTTTCGCTTTTTCGCCACATACAGCGCCCATCCAATGAGACCGGTTCCCATCAGGATGCCTGGAATGAAGCCGCCCATGAACAGCCTGGATACTGATTCTCCCGCGATGACTGCATAGAGCACCATGGGAACACTTGGCGGAATGACAACGCCGATTGTGCCCGCTGAAGCGATCAACGCCGCAGAAAAATCGACATCGTATTTTTTTTCTTTCAGATCCGGCAGCAGGGAAGCACCGACAGCCGCTGTTGTTGCGGCGCCGCTGCCAGAAATAGCCGCAATCAGCATTGAGGCCAGAACCGAGACTATTGAAAGGCCGCCTCGGACTCTGCCTAATCCCGCTTCCGCAAAAGCAACGATCCGCTCAGAAATGCCGCCCCGAGCCAGGATGTCTCCCGCCAGCACAAAAAACGGCACGGCAACCAGCGCGAAAGAGTTATTCCCTTCCAACAGCGTTTGCGGCACCATCTGGAGCGGGATCCCGCTCGACAGAAAGACAACCAGCGCCGAAACGCCGATTGAAAGCCCAATGGGCACCCCTATAACCATCAGAAGCAGGAAAGCGCCAAATATCAGGTATCCCATTATGCTTTCCCTCCCCAGACAGCCAGGAGACTATCCAGCAAATGTACCAGAATGATTCCTCCATTGAGCGGATACATCAAATAAACCCACAACATGGGTATCTGCAGGGCAGGCGTCAGCTGGGTCGCCTCGCTTTTCATTAAAACAACGCCATACCAGCCGACTATCGCAAAAAAAGCTATTCCAATCAGCGCAATAAGCGTCTGCAGAAGCTTTTTTGAAGTCCCTTTAAGCCTGTCGAGAATGACGGTGACCGCGATGTGGTTTCCCTTTTTAAAGGCTACTGTCGTTCCAAGCAGGCTGGCAAACACCAGGAGGAAGCAGGAAAGTTCTTCTGACCAGGTAAGCGCTGTAAAGAAGAAACGGAACACCACCTGGGCAACCGTTACCAGCACCATGACAACCAGCGTTCCGAACAAAACAGCTTCTACAGCTTGATTCACCGTGTCGCTGAAACTATGAAGGAAGGAGGCTCTCACCTCCTTCCCGGTCTTTTCCAAAGACATCCAAAACCTCTTATTTGGTATTCAGGATAGCATCGATAAAATCTTTCCCGTATTTGGGAATATAGGCATCATACACAGGCTTGACCGCTGCGAGGAAAGGAGCAAGATCCGGCTGGGAAATAACCATGCCTTTGTCCGCAAGTTCCTTCATCCATCCAGCTTCACTGGCATTGTTGAAATCCCGTTCAAACTGTGCTGCTTCTT
>CAZZJJ010000229.1:0-273 GCA_964654405.1 uncultured Treponemataceae bacterium | reverse complement strand
ATAGTCATGTATTTCTGGCTCTCATACAGCTTGAAAGAGACAATAACGTTCAGCGGGTTTTCCTGCCCATCGATCGTATGCTGCTGCAGGGCGGTCAGAGCCTCGGTCCATGCCATCGGAACCGCGTTCGCGCCGAGCGCTTTAAACGAATCAACATAGATCGGGTTCTGCATAAGCCGAATCTTCAAACCCTTGATATCATCCGGAGAGTTTACCGCCTTTTTGCTGTTGGTGAGGTTGCGGAACCCGCGCTCCGCCCAGGCAAGGCCTTTC
>CAZZJJ010000228.1:0-2800 GCA_964654405.1 uncultured Treponemataceae bacterium | reverse complement strand
TTTCTGACTCTTTTTGCCATCCGGCTTGGCGCTTCAAAAGCCATTGTCGGCCTTTTGAATGCAGTAGCCTATCTGACCTTTTTCCTGATGCCGGCCGGGAAAAAGCTGGTTCAAAAACACCCGATTGTCAAAGTATTCGGATGGGGATGGGTCAGCCGATACATTGCCCTTCTGCCGGTTCTTTTCGCGCCGCTGCTGTCCGCAAAGGGACACAATGGCGCCGCGCTGGGGCTTCTTGTCGCGGGAACAACCGGCTTTGCGATTTCCCGGGGAGTGGCTCTCATCGGCAACAATCCCGTTGTCGGTTTTCTGGCTTCAGGCGGCGGCGAAAAACCGCGCTCGGATCGCGGCCAATTCATTGTCAACACATCCATCATCAACTCACTGGCCAGCATGGTGAGCGGCTTATTGATCGCGATTTTTCTCGGCGAGCAGGCTTCGCCATGGTCCTATGCTCTTGGTGTGGGCATTGGGATTGTCACCGGCCTCGCTGGATGCATACTGCTGCTCCAAACTCCCGAACCAACCAATTACAAACCCGAAACTAAAAACACCCTGCTCTCCACGACCCTCGAATCAATCAAAGACCCTGCGTTCAAGCGCTTCATACTTATCTTCATGGTGCTCTCTTTCGCTTCTGGCATGGGGCGCTCCTTTCTCCCTGTTTATGCGAAAGACGCGTTCCATCAAGCTGATGACGCGGTCATGGTGTATTCACTGCTCGCGAGCCTGGGGGCTGTGGCGATGGGGCTCCTGAGCCGGCTGGTTGTTGACCGGCTCGGCTCCAAGCCTTTGTTCATCATTTTCAGCGCGCTGGGACTTGCAAGCTTTATTCCAATGGCTATCATTCCATCCGGCAGGAGCGTCCTGGCATCGGGAACCGTTGCCGCGCTTTTTCTTTCGTTTATTCATTTTCTTTCAGCATTTGGCTTTTCCGGCGAGGAAAACGCCGGGCAGACTTACTATTTTTCACTGGTTCCAAGAAACAAAACCCTGGATCTGTCAGTTGTCTATTATATCGCGTACGGAATGGGCGGCGCGCTCGGATCGGGTTTCGGCGGCGTGCTGCTAGACTTGTTCGATTCTTTCGGCTTAAGCCAGAATAACAGCTTCCGGCTGTTCTACGCACTCCTGAGTCTGATGCTGATTGCCGCGCTGTCCGCCATGAGGAAGCTGAAGCGGCTCGGTTCAGCCAGTGTCAGCGAATCGATCGGAGTCATGTTTTCCCTGCGGGACCTCAAAGCCTTTGACCTGCTGGCCAGACTTGACCGGAGCGAAACACCTGCGGATGAAATCCGGCTTATCCATGAGCTAGGGCAGTCTCCTACCCGGCTTTCGCAAAAAGAACTGATCGAGTATCTGCACTCACCGCGTTTTGAAGTCAGAATGGAAGCCCTGCTGGCGCTTGAAGCCATGCCGATGCTGGGGCACGCCGCGACCCAAGCCCTTGTCAGGGAACTTGAAGCGAATACCTATACCACCGCCTATGTCGCTGCGCGGATTTTGGGACGCCACCGAATCCAGGCAGCAATTCCGGTTTTAAGTAAAGCCGCGATGGCTGAGGATTATATGCTTCAGGGAAGCGCTATGGTTGCGCTCGCCAAAATCGGCGACATCAATTCCATACCGCTCATAGAAACAATTCTCCAGAACAGCAGAAATCCCCGCGTCAAGATTTCAGCGGCATACGCGCTGGAGCTGCTGAATGCGCGCAGTTCCCTGCCTGTTCTCGCCTCAACCCTGCGCCATGACGATCCGCCAGCCTTTGTCTCCGACGAAATAACACTGGCCATGGCTTCGATTTTGGGTGTCATGAAGGAATTCTATCCGCTGTATTCGGCCTTTATCGAAGACGAGTCCGACGGCATCGCTCAGCTCAAATCGACAGCGCAGGATATCATTGTCGACGTGCCAACGCTCCAACGATGGAACGCGGCGGTTGACGCGCTGTTTTCGAAAACAGCTCCAGACGGGAAACAGCTTTCGGCATTGATTTTGGACGCGAGTATCGACAGCCAAATCGACATCATCCTCGCTGAAGCCCTGCTTGATCCCCGTCTCTGCTATCGCGGCCTCCGATTCCTGGCCGCCAGCTACCCGCTTTTTGTCAAACGGATTTAAAAACAGGGGAAATGTCGAGCCGGCTGCGCTGGCAGCATTTTACTGAACAGGCGCAAAAGCCCGGTAAACCGCTGGCGACACATCAGGGGACTATGACTTTTCTCTTATCGGGGTCGGGGTTCTGACGGAAAAACACGGCCGTATTGCCGATTACCCGCACCAATTCGGCATGCGTCGAAGAAGCAAGACTTTCCGCGATTTCCTTTTTTTCACCCTTGAAATCGATAAATTTCAGCTTGACCAGCTCATGGTGGGCAAGCAAGGTCTCAAGCTGAGCTGTGACCGCTTCAGAGGCTCCGCCCTTGCCCAAATGCATGAGAACAGGAGACTTGGCTGCCAATCCAGATAAAAAACTTCGGGTTTTCGGTGTCAGCATGCAGCCTCCTTAGAACGGTAAAGCCAGCAGCAGTCCGCTGACAATTCGAATCAGCGCGCCCAAACCAGCACGGAACAAAAGCAGCACCAGAAAGCCGGTTATCAGCCCCTGCAAGTAATCCACCACCCTGCCGCGATAAATCAGCTTGTTTATCTGGAAAAGCACCGGATTGATAATCGAATCCACGACCATCCAGACCGGGTGGACACTGTTGAATTTCAAAAGGTACACAACAATTCGTATGAGGACACAGGCGGTTAGGAAAGACAGCACAAAAGATACAGCAGACCAGGCGGCACCGAG
>CAZZJJ010000227.1:0-2801 GCA_964654405.1 uncultured Treponemataceae bacterium | reverse complement strand
GATTCACCGCAGCAGAAAAGATTCTTCCATCGGGTTCCCGCATGCTGGCGATGCATCAAATCTTGCCCAACCATCTGTTTTGGACCAGCGACAGAACCTTTGTTTTTCAAGGAATAGCGTTCAATAGTCACCGGTGATCCAATCTCCCAGTCCACAAGATTGGCTTTGAACGCTGGATAATAAGAGGCAAGATAATCGATGATCCGCTCCGCTTCCTCTTGTTTTGCGTTTTCATATGCCGCTCGAACCTTGGGATCGCCCTTTGCAAGCGTTTCCGGCGACGGCCAGGTTCTGAACGATGGGCCGATAGCCAGGATGCTGTGACAACCAGGCTCATTCAGCGAAGGATCATCGATAGTCGGTATATACAGGGTGATTTCAGATTCGGTGAGGGCATCGGTATCCTGGACAAGCATTTCAATCGGACCGATATCCTCCGGGAACGCCTCTTTTTTAACCGTAGCATACAGGACAATACTCGAGGGCGTCGGCACTGTCTCAGAAACCTTTTTTAAAAGCACAGGCGGTACCGCATCGGAGGGCAGCAGTTTTTGATACAGATTCCAGACCGTCCCGCTGTAAACAAAGTAATCCGCTTCAATATTCGTGCCATCAGCAAGTCTTGCCGCTCGGACCTTCCCGCCTTCCACTTCTAAAGCCACAATTTCAGCACCATACACAAGCGATCCGCCATATTTTTCAATAGCTTTTTCCAGCTTTCCGACATATACCTGCGTCGAACCATGGATATAATAACTGCCGCTCCTATGGTTTTCCACAAACATGGTAACCGCCATAATAGCCGGCGTTTCCTCCATCGTTGTATAGCAGTACGTTGATGTCAGCTTATCGAAAAACTGCATAACCGGCACAGATTGGGTAAAGCGGCGCAGAATCGAAGCGGCATTGCTGAACAGGAGGGGAATTATTTTCATCTGGGTCACGGGATCCTTGAAAAACCGCGTCTGCATCTCCATAAGCGGAATTTCCGATGGCGAAATCAGACTGGGATCCTTCATCACAACATCAAAATATAAATGCTGAAGGTATGCGTAGAAACGCCGGATATCCGCGATATCATCTGGGAAAAGCCGCTCGAGGGCATGCAGAAAACTCTCGACATCCGCATGAAACACAACATCTTGACCAGCAAAATGAATTCGATACATCGAAGAATGCTCAATGACAGCAATCGGTTCTTCTATTTCATTAAAAAGCAGGCTATGTGGATTGAATCCTGTCGGTCCAAAGCCAAACATCATGGCGGATCCGACATCGAAAATCGCATTTCCCCGCTTGAAGGCCCCGGAGGAGCCTCCCGGCTGAACCGCATGTTCATAGACACTCACGGCAAAACCACGTTTTGCTAGCAAAGTGGCAGTTGCTAGCCCGCTCAAACCAGCACCGATGATAACTACCTTTTTTTTCATCATATCCCCATGCTTATAAAGTAAATTATGTTCTCTTTTTATGATACCCATCATCCCCTCAGCCATAGAATATGAAAATCAGATACCATAGTGGGACAAACGGGGAGTCAAATCAAGGGTGAAAATGAGAAGTCGCTGATGACCACTTCATAGTGTTTCCATAATTGTGCTGGCTCTTTTCCTCGGAACAACCAGAGATTGATTCTGAGCCTCGCCCTTCCCGGCTCAGGAACGCCAGCACCGCTATATGTCCATATTTCCTTATTATTTTTATCAGTTAAAAGGCTGAAACGAACCACTCCAGGCGCCCATTGCAATTCAAAAGTATATGAATTCGCGCGAGGAAGATAGAAAGAATGCTGATTGCCAGCTCTATCATAGGGTTGAACCGTGAACCAGCCATCCGGGCCGTCAGGAATTCCCCACCGGGAAATTTCAATATCAATTTCCCGATTGAATGCTTCAGGAGCTTTGTCCCAGGTAAAAAACCCAAACACAATATTAGGGTCAAGATCGGCAAGAGAAGCAGACACAGTAAACCGATATGTACCATAACCGGTATCTTTCTTTGCCATCATTTCGGAAGCGGTCCAAATCGTTCCCCGCTTCTGCAAAGTAAGGTGAACCGAACCTTGTGCATCAACCCAAACTTGATCCTGAAGATTGCTGAATGTATTTGGCCCCGGATCAACAGGACCAGCAGTCTGCCTCAGCCCCCAGGTCATGCCGCCAAAGGAAATATCACGCGGCTGGGCTGCAGCAGGTATAAGATTTAATATAGAAAAGAGAAAGGTCGTACAGAACAAAAAAGCTGATTTCAGGGATGGATTAAATTTCATGAAAACCTGCCTGCTTGCTGAAAGGTTTAAAAAAACAGGGGCTGACATCGTACGGTCAGCCCCGGCCTATTGTTGGCTTGGCGCGCTTCATTCGAGATTTCCCGGATCCTTGGAAATACATTCGATATGAAAGGCGCAGGCGATGACAACACCGCCTTACTGATTTAATTGTAGTACCTGTCTGTTCTGCCGTCAATGAATCAATGAAAAGAAAAGAAAAATACCCGCGCTTTTAAAACTTGCACTATACTGAATCTTAGCACAAGATTGGAAACACTACTTTTGGAACCCAGGAGGAACCTGCCAATGCCCACCGCCCGAGAAACCCTCATCACAACCCTCTTCCCCACAGGAATCCCCAGTCTCTGGTGCCCTCCCCTCACCCATTTTTCAGAGGACGGCCTCATCGACGCCGAACGTATCAAAGCGCACCTCGCGCATCTGCGCCCTTCAGTTCCATGCCTCCTTGTTCCTGGATCAACCAGCGAAGGCTGGGAACTGGATGAAGCTGAGGAATTTGAACTGCTTGACA
>CAZZJJ010000226.1:0-2818 GCA_964654405.1 uncultured Treponemataceae bacterium | reverse complement strand
AATCATACTCCGGGAGCCGATGGAGATGACTACTACCAAGAAGGTTAAGCGATTCACTTCAAAAATTGAATCCTAAGCTCGCTGTTCAGGCTTCAGAATTTGAAAAGCCAATAGAAAGTCGAGCCAAATTTTCAAAGGCTGTCTGAGTTTTAAGAAAGCCAAGGAAGAAAATGGAAGCATTGTACGACAATTTGAATGCCGCTCCTCTGCCTTTGCCCGCCTGCAGCATGAAAAAAAACGGGCATCATGTGTGCATTATCGGCGGAGGCGGAACCGGCGGGGCTCTTGCGTATGATCTTGCGCTCAGAGGCTTTGCTGTCACCTTGCTGGAAAAAGGCGAGCTTACGTCAGGTACTACGGGGCGGCACCATGGACAGCTTCATTGCGGAGCCCGCTATGCCTATGGCGATCGGAACATTGCGCGGGAGTGTTTTGAAGAAAGCGTCATACTATCGCGGATCGCGGGATCCTGCATTGAATACAACGGCGGCTTTTTTGTCGCGCTGACCGATGAAGAAGCCGATTTCGAAAAAGCCTTTATTGAAGGATGTCTCGAATCAGGCATACCGGCAAGAAAAGTCAAAAAAGAAAAAATTCTCGCGATTGAACCGCGTCTTGGCGCCGTGAAAACAGGAGTTTTTGTTCCCGACGGGACCTTTGACGCCTTTAGGCTGCCCATGATGTTTTTCTCGGCAGCGAAGATGCTTGGCGCCAGAATTATGCCATGGCATGAGGTTGTCGGCTTTGACATTACTAACGGGCGAATGCAGGCTGTCATTGCGCAGAATTTGCTCACAAGGGAGTCTGGAGCTTCGGTCAGCGGGAAAGAACTGAGGATTGAAGCTGACTATGTTATCAACGCGAGCGGCGCATGGGCAGGAAAAATCGGAGAGCTGGCTGGAGCCGATATCCCCGTAACCCCGGCGCCAGGAGCCATGCTTGCCGTTAAAGGCAGGCTTGTCGATAGAGTTATCAGCAGGATGCGGCCGCCTTCCGACGGTGACATTCTTGTTCCGCAGCGGGGGCTTACCATAATCGGTTCAACCCAGCGGGTAACCGACAACCCTGACGGCATTCTCCCGACAGAGTCTGAAATCGAGTTTCTGAAAGCGAAGGCCGAAGAGATTATTCCGGGCTTTGCCAGTCTGCCGATACACGCTGCATGGGCCGCGGCAAGACCGCTTGCTGGTTCGAGAAAGCACAAGTTTGGAAACACTGCGGATTCAGCTGTCATCGATGATGTGGAGGGACGTTCTTTAAGCCGGGACTTCATGATTCTGGATCATGCAGCCAGCGACCATATTGGGGGATTTGCAACTATTCTGGGCGGAAAGGCCACGGTTTTGCGGGCCATGGCGGAAAAAACCGCCAACTTTATCTGTTCTGCACTGCATGTCGAGAGTGAATGCCGGACGGATGAATACAGTCTTCCGTCGTGGCGCGAGTATTTCCGCGGGAGCCGGTTATGATGTATTCGATCCGTATTATCACGAAAGAGGGAACGCGGGAGTATGCGCTTGACGCGAGTCCTGAACGGACAATTCTGGACGCACTGGAAATCATTCGTTCAGGCGGAGAACAACGCCTGCACTACCGTCACTCATGCCACCATGGTTCATGCGGAACCTGCGGGGCGATTATCAATGGAAAACCTCGATTGATGTGTCTGACCCGGCTTGGCAATCTCAGTACGAGAACTATTGTACTCGAGCCGCTTTCCAAGGTTGAAGCACTTGATGGCGTTGCCGTTTTTCCTGGTCAGTTTTTCGATTCGCTCCCCGACACTGATTATTTGAAAAACACGGACGGTTCCGCTGCGGCGATTGGACTCGATATGCCGGAAATCCGATATCGTGATGTTCCAGAGCTGGATGTTAAACCCAAAAGGCTCGAAGATTGCATCGAATGCGGGCTCTGCGCCTCAGCATGTCCGGTCAGCAAGGACTTTATCGGTCCGGCAGCCTGCGCTCATATCCATATCGAAACAGTAAAACATCCCGAGACTTCACACGCTCTGCTTGCAAGAGCCTTTGAGTCCGATGGGGCACCGGCCTGCAAGCGGGCTTTCGAGTGTTCGAGAGTCTGTCCCCAGGGAGTGGCTCCCGGCAAACATATTACCGCCCTGCTCATGACCAAGCAGATGCGGGGAACCGGACACTGACAATTGAAAGCATCAGCCTCAGATTCAGCTCTTCTGCGATTTTCCCGACATGGAAAGGTCTTTGCCCCGAATCGCAAAAATAATAGTTCCGAGTATGCCGAAGCCAGCGGCTGTTAAAAAGTTTGCCTGGGGCGAAATGTTCCAGAGCCAGGCGCTTGAAAGGGCCGCGATGGAAACAATCACATCTCGAATCAAGTAATAAGCGCCGAAGGTCCGGGCTTTGGCATCATCCGGAGCCAGATCCATGATGAGCGCCTTTCTGGTCGGTTCTCCGAATTCTTTCAGGCCACGCACGATAAAGGCCAGCACGAACATTGGGAATGAATGGGAGACCAGTAGAACCAGCGGGAAAGCGGTAAAAAACCCAAAGGTGATCAGGACAAAGCGCTTTTTGCCATATTTATCAGCCAGCGCAGCTACTGGGACGTAGACAAGCATGGCAACAATCATTTCGATAGTAGTCAGGACACCAAACTGCAGCGCGGTTAGATGGTTGTTCTGGACAGCCCAGATAACCACAAAGGCATAGGGGATTTGCTCTGCAAAGCGTATGAGAATATCGCTGGCAAGCAGGCTTTTCAGGTCGGGGTTGAACAATTCAGGGATTTTCTTTTTCTGTTTCATTGATTCGCGCTTTTCACCGGCATCGGCCGCCAT
>CAZZJJ010000225.1:0-2858 GCA_964654405.1 uncultured Treponemataceae bacterium | reverse complement strand
TTCCGCGGTCCACCTCACAGCCATTGATAGGAAACACATTTCCGCCCATGGCGGGTGTCTCGATTCCATGGTCCAGCGAGAGCGCAGCAACCTTCAGCAGCGAATCCGGCTCAAGCAGGGAATCCGCATCAATGCCGCAGAAATACTCCTTGGAAGCAATATTGATGCCGGCATTCAGAGAGTCCGCCTTTCCGCCGTTTTCCTTGTCCACGACAATCAGGCGCGGCAACAAGGGGTTTGTGTAAATGGCTCGAACCATCTTTGTTTTCAGCCGCTGCTGAAAATGGTATTCGGTTCGTTTTAAATCATAATATGTGATGAGGGTGTTCAGGGTATTATCCCGTGAGCCGTCATTGACAATAACCAGCTCATAATCCGGATATTTCAGGTTGAGCAGAGAGTTGGCGCTTTCAATGATTGTTTTTTCTTCATTATATGCCGGCGCGACGATTGAGACGGAAGGCAGCATGCGCGGCTTAAAGAGCATGGACATGGTCTTGAGGTTCCACAGACGCGTTGCAATTGTCACCTGCATTGCCGAAAGCGCCAGCAGGACAAGATAGATAGCATTTACCGTCAGCGAATACCAGGCAAAGTCATAATTGAAATCGACAACAAAAGTCTTGAGCTGGGAAATGAAGGGTATTGACCATATTCGGTCGCTGTACCGGACAATATACAGAAAGGGGAAAAAAGCCAGCGCGAAGAACAAGATGACATACAGTCCCCGGACCATTTTCCAATCCATTTTTTCCTGCCGTTTGACAATTGGGGGAACCTGTCTGGATATCCCCAGCTTTTCCAGGATTCTGTCCGGAAGATACAAACCGCATTCACGGGCGAGCGCTTCATTTTGAGTAATGTCATCTCGGATTATCTTGAGCACCGCATTTTCAATTTCGATGTCTTTATTGATTTTGAGGAACTCGATGATTTGCGAGAATTTTCCGAGACTGATGACTTCCTGAATGATCAATTCATACCGTTCGCGGTCCTTACCGCCCAGTTTATAGATAAAATATTCAATCCGGCCTGCCAGAACCTCAGCCAGATGCTGTTTCAACCGCTTATCACTCGCTTTGAAAAATTCGTCGACAACAAGCGGAATCAGGCGGGGGTGGGCAGTCAGAATCAAAGATAAACCCTGCCGCGCGGATTGGCTGACCTCGTCATCGGACAGATAATGTATGAGCTTATAGACATTTTCACCTTTATTGCTGTTTGAAAGTGATTTGACTGCTAAATTCCGGATTTCACGGTCAGGAAATTCAAGATAGTACTGATTATTAAGCGAGTCTAAATAATGGCGGGCAAGCGTTTCTGCAGCTTTAACCATCAATCGGTGATGATTGTTCGCTGGATCTTTGGTTGTAACCATGAACCGGTAATGTGAGCACTTGAAATTCGACTCGACAATTCCATGATAGCGGCAGTGCCTGCGGAGATCTTCAGTGAGTTTTCTCCCATAGGCGCAGTACGCGCAGGAATGTTCAGAGCAATCCTTGACGGAAAGTGTCAGCTTCCCAATCTCTGACTGCCCCCTGTGAAGGAAATCATCGAGATACTGCTTCAGGTTTTCACAAACACACTGCCCCGCGACATCGATGAGCATTTCCTGAATTTCACTTTCTGTACGCCAAAGATAGCCGCGCAGATAATCGCTTGAGGCCATGCCGAATGACGCGATCAGCATGTTTGTTTTATCCCGGTACCAGCGGTGCGCGCCAAGCAGGCTTTCTGCAAGCACGGCTATACAGCGTGGATCCTTGATGTCCGCAAGCGCGTTGGCAAAAAACAGTCTGACCGGATAATCCTTTTCTCGAAGCAACGCCTTTTGGAGTGTCAATCGGGCTGAATCATTGGAAATGAGGGCAAGCTTGAGAGCCGCTTCCATTCTTTTATAGCGACTTGGAGAACGAATTTGCCGGTTCAGCTGAGGTTCTATCCTGTCAGCTCCCGCGAGATTGAGAATCCGCATCCGCTCTTTTTCAGGCAGGTCGATTGATTGCTTAAGTTGAAGATAATTGGTGAACAGACGTCTGACTTTTTTTTTATCCCAATCGGTATTCGCCTCGAAAAGGTGCGCCAATTCCGCGAGTTCCTGAGCTCTGCGGTTCGCGTTCAGCTGAAGGTGAGTTTTATTGTACAAAGTTCGAATTACAATGAAGATGTCCAGCCAGAGCAAAAACGCCGCGGCTACCAGTATCTGCTCAATCTGCAGGTTCATTTTCCCTCTCCGGAGAGCGGCATATTTTGCACGATTCCCAATAGTTCCGCCAGAAGAAAAGGTTTTCTCAAATAATAATTGATCCCGAGATTGTACGCCCTTATGACGGATTTTTCATCTTTGAGATGCGACAGTAGTATAAATGGAATATCCTTGGTGCCCGACCGATGGGACAAGGCTTCTTTCAGCATGAACCCATCTACTTTGGGAATCATGAGCTCTGATATAATGAGGTCAAAGCCCTCTTCGCTGATTTTCCTGAGCGCTTCGTCGCCGTCTGAGGCTTCAGCGACAAAATAATCGGCATTTTCGAGGAATGTCTTAATGACATCCGCATCTACCGGATCTGAATCAACAATAAGAATGCGCGCTTTTGTATCGATATCATTGCCCACTTCAGAACTAGAGCATATGATATTGCCGCCTCGTTTTCTCGCCAGCCGGAGCCTGCGCAGACCCAACTCGGTCAAAGCCGAGCCGGCATTTTCCATTTTCTCTTCGATCATCGATTTGATTTCCACCGCCGCCGCCAAACCAATTGATATGGTAATCGGCTCTATGAATGCCTTGGAATCTTCAACCATTTTTCGTATTTTATCGCAGATATCGTTGGCTTCATGGAAAAGAATGC
>CAZZJJ010000224.1:0-2869 GCA_964654405.1 uncultured Treponemataceae bacterium | reverse complement strand
AGGCTGGCAACCGTACCCAGGAAAGATGTAGCTTCCAGAATGCCGGAAAGCCGGTTTTGCGATTCAGCCTGGGATGTTTCAACGACATCTTCCGGACGGAAGGCGAGAACCGCCTCTTCGCGCCCTTCGGTTCCAGCGGCCGGAACGATAAATGGCACTACCTGATCACCGGAACGAAATTCGGCATGACGCAAACCATTGCCCGCAGATTCCTTGAGCACAATATCAAAGGTGTTGATTTTTCCGACAAAGGTGGCGACAAAACGGTTGCTCGGATTCTTGTAGATTTCCCAGGGAACGCCAATCTGCTGAATCCTCCCAAAATTGACGACAGCGATCCGGTCAGAGATAACCAGGGCTTCTTCCTGATCGTGCGTAACATAAACAGCGGTAATGCCGAGAGACTTCTGGACAGCGCGAATTTCATCCCGCATTTCCACCCGCAGCTTCGCATCCAGGTTGGAAAGCGGTTCATCAAAAAGCAGAACCCGGGGCTCGATTGCCATGGCCCGAGCCAGCCCTACCCGCTGCTGCTGACCGCCTGACAGCTTGTCCGGAGTCCTGTCCTCATATCCTGCCAGATGAACATTCTGAAGCGCCTTTTTTACCCGGGTGTCAATTTCCTTTGCCGGCAGCTTTCGCACTTTTAAGCCGTATGCCACATTTTCATAGACTGTCATGTGCGGGAAAACGGCATAATTCTGGAAAACCATGCCGGTATTCCGCTTGTAGGCCGGAACATCATTGATAAGCTCATCGCCGAGCCAGATATCCCCCTTGTCCTGCCGATAAAAGCCAGCGATAGTCCTGAGCAGGGTGGTCTTTCCGCAGCCGGAAGGTCCCAGCAAGGTAAAAAACTCCCCTTCGCCGATATGCATATTGATATCAGAAAGCGCCAGCAAATCACCAAACCGCTTTTCCAGATTGGAAATCTTGATTGAAGTCATGAGAATCCCCATTTGTCATAGAATAGAAAAAAAAGAAGCGTCCAGCTTCCCGGAAGAGGAGAAGCCGGACGCCTATTCAGAAAAACTACAGGTTGAGATCCATTGCAATGTCGACAAACTTCTTCACAAAGTCGTTCTTGTTTTTCGCGGCCCATCCGAAGTCGTAGGGAACAGTCTTAATGGCTGTGAGGGGAGGAAGCCCTTTGGGATCCTTGCAGTCGGTTCTAACCGGTCTTCTGGCCATCGCGTCAACCAGGTATTCCTGAACCGGCTTGGAGAGGCACCAGTCGATGAATTTTTTAGCGTTTTCAAGGTTTGGAGCGCCTTTGAGCAGAGCAATGCCATCAGGAGCGGCAACAGTACCGTCTTCGGGGTAGACAATGGCAACAGGACCGCCGCCGGCAAAGTAGCGGAACGCATTGTCTTCAAGAGTGATGCCGACTGCCTGTTCACCATCGTTGACAAACTTGGGGACTGCGCCGGAAGAAGCGGAAATGACCATGTTTTTCATGATGCCCTTGTAGATGTCCCAGCCCTTGTCTCCATAAATGGCAAGCACGTTCGCAAGCTGCATATAGGAAGAGCCGGATTTGTCGGCGCGGGCTGAGGAGATGAGTTTCTTAAAGCGGGCATCCTGCAGATCAGTCCATTTCTTGGGGAACTGCTCGGGTTTCAGCATCTTGGTGTTGACAATGAAGACGTTCATGATACCGGTGTAGGGCAGCCAGTTGGTTCCAACCTTGTACACAGAGGCGATCTTATCCCAATCTTTCGGTGTATAGGGAGCGAGAATCTGGGTTTCAGCTTCCAGCTGTTCGCCGCCGATAGACCAGATTACGTCAGCCTGAGGATTCCCGGCTTCCGCTTTGGCGCGCTTGATGACATCGCCTGAACCCAGCTTGACATATTCGACCTTGATTCCGGTTTCCTTTTCAAACATCGGAACCAGCGCATTGATAATCGATTCCTCATGGGCTGTGTAAACGACAACCTTGCCGCCAGCCGCCCATGCAGATCCTGCGATAACGAGACTCAAGAGAATCAGTGCGAGTTTTTTCATAAACTCCTCCTCAAAACATTGTTTGTGCGAAATCAGCTGAGGCTGCAGTACATAGGTCCCTCCAGCTGTTCCGCCATGTATACATTTCTATTGTAGCATATTTTTGAGAATTTGCGAGAGATTATGTACCTTTTTATCATAACAAAACGAACCGAAGCCCAGGTTTTCCGCCGCTATGCAATAGGCTGGGACATCATCGATGTACAGGCAATCACGGGCATTCAGGCCGGAATACTCCAGCAGCTTCAGCCAGATTCTCGGATCTGGTTTCATAAAGCCGACTTTATAGGAAAGAATGTGCAGTTCAGGGATGGAAGCCAGCACTTCATTGGTAAAAATCATGTAAGCGTGGAGATAGGATGTATTGGAAAGAACAAAAGTGCGCCTTCCAAGCCTCTGCGCTGTTTTAAGCCCCTCTTCGCCGTCAGGATTGGGCAGAATGATAGTCTTGTAATCTTCGACAAAGCGTTCAAAGGTATACATTTCGTCAAAGCCCGCCAAAGCTTTGACCCGCTCATAATACCCGCGCGAATCAAAAGCTCCCGTTTCGAACTGCAGCTCAAGCTCAGTGCCCCAGAGTTTGGCCAGCAGTTCCTCCGCTGAAATCCGGGCATGCGCCGCTGCTCTTTTTACAAATGTTTCGCGGTCCAATCCGCACAGAACATTCCCAAAATCGAAAACAACCGCTTTGTACACAACTGCTCCTTTCAAATAAACAGGTTTTATGGCTTCAAGTGCGTGTTATTGCAGCATATCGAATTCAGCTCGCGCGCCATTGAAGGCTTTCCGGGAAAACATTGCGGCAAGCGCTTCCAGATAGGCTGTCTTGGAAAACCGAGGCTGAAACGCCTTTCTGATTTCA
>CAZZJJ010000223.1:0-2870 GCA_964654405.1 uncultured Treponemataceae bacterium | reverse complement strand
CCTAAGCCTTTATTTGAAGCGCCCAGCACCAGAACCAGCGTTTTAGCCCCTGCAACCGCCTCGGGCTTTGCCATGATATCATAGTCAAAACCAAGCTTCAGTTTTGTGTTGGCAAGTACCTTAACGATTGCCGCATCAGAAGTCTGCCCGGCAGAGGTTATGAAACCAGGCCGCAGAAAAGTTCCCGCCAGTGCAGCAGGAACCGTATTGGCTGTCTGCGCTGTCTGCGCCGATGCTCCAGCAATGGCGAATAACGCAATAACGAGCAAAGCGCCAATTCGGCCTATTGTGCTAAAATTCTTCATATGCATCAAACCTGCTCCTTTTGATATTAGAAACCGAAAACCGCGCCATCTCGCCGTGGATCCGCGCCGCCATACATCATACCAGACACCGGATCAACCAGAATCGCCTGCGCTCCGCCGAAGAAAAGATCAAAATCCGGATAGTCCTTGATGCTGTAGCCGATTGAAGTCAGCCAGTCCTTTGTTTCTTTGGGCATTCGAGCTTCCGCTGAAAGCACTTTTTCCGTATCGCGAGCATAGAACCGCGGCGCTTCAATCGCTTCCTGCACGCCCATTTTATAATCGATTAGATTAACGGTCAGCAGAACCATGGTGGAAATGATACGGCCAGCACCTGGGGTTCCCATCGTCACGATCGGTTGGCCATCTTTGGCAATAATAGTCGGCGCAATGGTTGTCCGCATTCTCTTTCCGGGAGCATAAGCATTCGCACCCTTGGCTGACCAGTTCTGCATTTCGTTGTTCAGAATAATACCAGTTCCCGGAACCGCGACCGCAGCGCCCCAAAAGCTGGAAATGGTCTGCGTGAGCGCTACCATGTTGCCGTTTCTGTCTACGACAGAGAGATGTGTTGTCGATGGGTGTTCGGGCGGTGTACCGGCTTTAACCGCGGGAGTCATTTTCGCAAGGTCTATCTCAGCGGCGCGCTGTTTCGCATAACCTTTATCCAGAAGCCCGGAAACTGGAATTTTGGTAAACGCCGGATCACCTATAAATGCTGAGTTGTCAGCAAAACCGCGCTTCATAGCTTCGGCAAGTATGTGAACATTCCGAGGCGACATGGGAGGCTGGGATGCTATGTCAAAATTCTCGATAATATTCAGCATTTCAATAACCGAAAGCCCGCCGACAGGGGGCGGAGCCGAGACTATTTCATAGCCTCGGTACGTTCCCCGCACCGGCTCACGTTCAATTGCCTTGTAAGCTTTCAAATCTTCTTTGGTAATATAACCGCCATTTTTTGCCATGTCGGCGGCAATCGCGTCTGCGATTTCACCCTGATAAAATACATCAGGTCCGCTTGCTGCGATTTTTTCCATTGTCCTGGCAAGATCCGGATTTTTCATTATCTGGCCAGCCTGGAGCGGAAGCCCATCAGGGGCAAGAATTTCCAGAAGAGCGTCATTTTTAGAGATGGGATCAAAGCGGTCGGCAATGCTTTGCGCAAGCGTTTCGCTGATAATGAAACCATTTTTTGCATACCGAATCGCTGGCGCCATGACCTGTTCAAGGCTCATCGTTCCATATTTCTGGAGCGCAAGACAAAGACCTGCAACGGTACCGGGAACCGCTACAGAAACATGCCCGTCTGCAGGGAATTTAACTTTCGACATATCGGCAAGAGGCGCCATTGAGCGGTAATCGATCGCTATGGTCAGCTTTTTATCCGCCAGATAGACGACCATCATGCCTTCGCCGCCAAGACCTGTCGCATTCGGTTCGACAACGCCAAGCGCGAATGCTGACGCAACCGCGGCGTCAACCGCATTTCCGCCTGCCATCAGAATCTCGAGTCCTGCTGCTGACGCAAGTGGCTGAGCCGAAGCGACCATCCCATTGCGGGCGGTAATTTCCGCCTTCAGTGTATCTGCCGCAAACGCTGATACAAGTGGTGCAAAAATAAAGACTGCCACCAGAACGACCGACAGAATCGCATAACCTGGATTCCGCAAATTCCTTTTCATCTTTTCCTCCTATTTGTCATTTCAAAATTGAGCCAAGTCCGTTTGTATTCAAGACATCTCGAGAAGGCCATGCGGCGAATGTTATCATTCGGCCTGCACCATTCATCATATTCCAGGCATCCAGAATTGCCTCGATACTTGCAAGGTGTGTCATGACACGCCCTTTGAGCGGGTATGACGGATCCTCAGCTGGATTGGCTGCGTTATTCGACTGCGCCGGGTTTGGAGTTTCAATCAGGAAAGAAGCAGCTTTGGTCCTGTCGCCCCATTCGCGATGCGAAAGCCCATGGAATGTATCACTGGAGGGCTCGAGCTTCATGCGGAAGCCGTCAAGTTCGAGATTGAGCACAGCGAATGCCGCCATATCCAGATTTTTCGGATTTGCGACTATCATGTTCGCGAGCCGCGATTCCGGACCCGCCTCATGCAGGTCGAAAGCCACATCGATATTTTCCCGTTTTAGTAATTCCATGACAGCGTAGGCAAGCTTCTGCGTCAGCGCTCCTTGGGCGGCTCCAGGATAAGCACGGTTTAAGTTTCTCGATTCCCAGCCTTCAAAAACATCACCGCCATCAGGATGTTTGTAGCTTTCAGGATCCGGGCTGCCTTGATGAGCGATATTGGTCAGGCGCGCCCCATATTTGAAAAACCGTGTCCCGTTCGCTGTCTGAATTGCAATCCAAGCGGGTACCTGATTGCTTTCAGTCCAGGTGGATGCCGAATTGTTCAAATCCGGAATAACGATCAGTTTACCGCTCTGCGGTACAGCATTTTCGACCAGCGTTACCGCGGTCAAAATTCCAGCTATTTCATTCGCATGGGTTCCGCCAGCCACAAAAACTGCCGCTCCGGGCTTTCCGCTGTCCAATATAAAAACCCT
>CAZZJJ010000222.1:0-2892 GCA_964654405.1 uncultured Treponemataceae bacterium | reverse complement strand
CCCTGACCATCCTCGCCGCGGCGCTCTTCGACAGCCCAGCCTTCAAGGCCTGCGTCGTCAATGGCCTTGTGCTGGCTGAAGACGGCAAGAAAATGTCGAAATCCCTGCGGAATTATACCGACCCCATGGAGGTCATGAACAAATTCGGCGCCGACGCCCTCAGAATCTTCCTCATGAACTCGGCGGTCATTAAAGCGGAAGACCTCTGCTATTCGGACGAAGGCGTCAAGGAAGTATTAAAGAGCGTCATCATTCCCATCTGGAACGCGTATGGCTTCTTTGTCACCTATGCTAACATCGACCAGGTTCAGCCAAGCGACCCGCTTCCGGGCAGCCTTGCCAACACCCTGGATGCATGGATACTCTCGGTTTGCGAAAAGATGGTGCTGGAAGTGACCGAAGGGCTTGAAGCCTACGATATGCAGGCTGCAATCGCGCCGATTCTTGAATTCATCGATAGCCTCAACAACTGGTTTATCCGCCGCTCCCGGAGAAGATTCTGGAAATCTGAAAATGACGCGGACAAAGCGGAAGCTTACAACACCCTGCACCGGGTTCTCAAACGCCTTGTCCTGGTATCAGCTCCCATCATGCCATTCATCACCGAAGCAGTCTACCAGAATCTCAAAACAGCAGGGGAACCCGAATCGATTCACCTCTGTGCCTGGCCCGAATATGACGAAAGATTCCGGAATCCCGCGCTTGAGCGGGACATGGCTTCGGTGCGCCACGCGGTCAGCATGGGAAGAGCACTCAGAGTCGCGAACGATCTCAAGATCCGCCAGCCGCTTGCTTCCGCTCAGCTTGTCACCAAAGATGAAACCGAACGCAGCGTACTCGCCAGAATGGAAGAAATCCTGCGCGACGAACTGAATGTCAAATCGATTCTCCTCAAAGACAACGAAGAGGATCTGGTAGAATATTCGGCAAAAGCCAACTTCCGCGTCCTTGGCAAAGAGCTTGGCAAAGATATGAAGGCGGCGGCCGCTGAAATCGAAAAACTGAGCGCCCAGCAGATAATCCAGCTTATAAATGGTCAGACCATCCAGCTTGCTGTCGGAGAACGGACTGTTTCACTGACTAAAGATGGTGTGGACATCAGGCGCACCGAAAAAGCCGGACTCAAGGTTCTGAACGAAGGAACCCTGACCGTAGCGCTGGATACAACAATTACCAAAGACCTCCTTAACGAAGGCTATGTCCGCGATCTTATCCGGGGCATTCAGAACCTGAGAAAGGAAAGCGGTCTCGAGGTGACAGATCGAATCCATCTTGCTGTTTCAGGCGATGAAGATTTAGCAGAAGCCTTCAGACAATTTCATGCGTTAGTGGCTGGAGAAACGCTCGCCTCGGCAGCCGAATGGAAGCCGGATCTAGGTTCCGAGGCTGTTTCGATCGAAGCTGGCGAAAAGACCTGGAACGCGGCAATCAAAAAGGCGTAACAATGTTCCAAAGCCGGAATGAGCAGCTCAACAACTCACGCGATTTCAAGCTGTTCATTCTGGCTTCCGTTTTCATGGGACTCGGGGCCTGCGTAAACTCTTCTGCATTCAACAATTATCTGCACGACCGCTATGCGCTGGACATGGTGCGCCGAACCTTTCTGGAGATTCCGCGCGAAATGCCGGGATTTCTGGTCAGCCTCTTCGTTGGACTGCTCGCGGCACTGGGTGATATCCGTATCGCCGGGCTTGCACAGATCACAGCATCCCTGGGCATGCTCGCGCTGGGCTGGATTCCTCCCAACTATGTTCTCATGCTGGGCATGCTCTTCATCTATAGCTCAGGCACTCATGTTTACATGCCCTTGGGCAATTCGATTGGCATGAGCTTCTCGGAAACAGGAAATGAAGGCAGGACGCTCGGGAAAATCCAGGCTTCCACCACACTGGCTCTGGTACTTGGAGCGGGTGCGCTCCTGCTGGCTTTCAAATACCTCAACCTCGGGTACCGGATCGCCTTTACGCTTGGCTCTCTCTGCTATGCCGTTTCAGGCCTCTTTCTTTTCAGCCTCACACCGCGCCCGAAAGCGAAAAACCCAACACGATTCGTTTTCAGCCCGGCCTATTCCCGATTCTATCTGCTCTCCATCCTCTATGGTGCACGCAAACAGCTTTTTCTGACATTTGGGCCATGGATGCTCGTTGATCTTTTCAAACAGCCAGTCGCGACCATGTCTCTGCTTTTTTTCGTTGTTTCGACAGGAAATGTTATCATGAAGCCGGCAGTTGGGAGATGGACAGACCGGTTCGGTCCGGCCAGAATTCTGCTCGCAGAAGCGCTGTTCACCATTGTCATCTGTCTTCTGTACGCTTTTTCACCGCTGCTTTTGCCCTGGAAGATCGCTCTAGTGGTGGTTTGTCTCTGCTACATTGCCGACCAGATGGCTGATTCGGTTTCAATGACGAGAGCCATCTATGTAAAAAACATTGTAAAAAAGCCAGAAGACCTCTCGCCCACCCTTTCACTCGGCATTAGTATTGACCATATAATTTCCATGGTTTTACCGGTCGCCGGCAGCATGCTTTGGCTGAAGTCGGGGTCCAGGGGTTATACCTGGATATTCCTGGGCGGAGCTGTTGTTGCCTTGATCAATGTCGCAGTATCGCTAGGCATCGCGAAAAAAGGCAAAAGCCGCTGAAACTGCGCTTTTTCGCCTTTTTATTAAGCTTTTGAAAACAGCATGGTTTTAGCAGAAAAATCCTCCCTGAACCTTGCGTTTGACTCAATCCGTGTTATAGTTATATCTTGAGTTTCAGTGCAATAAAGCCGATACTCTAATGAAGATTTTTTCAAAAACCTGTGGACTTGAACCATTTTCACTGGTACGATGAAAGAGAAAAACAAGCAGGAGGACGAAATGCATAAAGGCAGAAACTTGTTTGTCGTGCT
>CAZZJJ010000221.1:0-2892 GCA_964654405.1 uncultured Treponemataceae bacterium | reverse complement strand
CGCTTTCAATCAAGCTTTTAAGCGAAGAATTGCCGTTCAGGCTCAATCATTCCGAGTCGAAAGGGATTTTGACGACGCACAACCAGCTTGAAAAAGTGCTGACCGCTCTCGATGCAGTCGAAAACAAGGCACTCCGCATCATCTATCTGGACAGCGATGTCGAATGGGCCGCTTCGATGCTGGAAAAGCATGGTGTCAGCAAGAACTTGCTGACTGGCTTTGCACAGGCCCTGGAAGCCGGAGAAAAAGCTCTTGCCGACAAGAGCTCTGAAATCGCGGAGAAGCTGGATCGAATTTTTGAAGAAGCTGAAGAAGATGATGTCGTCACCATTTCCTACACATCAGGCACAACAGGCAATCCGAAAGGAATCATGCTCACTCACCTTAATTATTGGGCCAACTGCCATGACGCTGTCGATCTCTTCGACAACCCGATTCATTTCCGCACCCTGCTTGTCCTGCCCGTAGACCACTCGTTCGCGCATACGGTCGGGCTCTATACTGCCCTGATTTGCGGCATTGCCCTGTATTTTGTCGATTCGCGCGGCGGCGGCATCGCAACACTACGCAACATTCCGATCAACCTGAAAGAATCCAACCCGATCTTCCTCCTGACGGTACCGGCCCTGTCAGGCAACTTCATGAAAAAAATCATTTCCGGAATCGAAGAAAAGGGCGGCCTTATCGAAAAGATTTTCAAATCCGGCATTGCGGCGGGCATTGCCTGGAACGGAAACGGCTGCAATACCCCGCCGTTCATGACCAGAGCCAAGGCTTTCTTCCCCTATTTCCTCGCAAAAGCGCTCATTTTCAATAAAATTAAGAAAATGGTGTTCGGCGATTCGATTCGGTTCTGTGTCGGCGGCGGCGCACTTCTGGATATCAAACAGCAGGAGTTCTTCGCGGCTTTTGGCGTTCCGGTTTTCCAGGGTTACGGGCTGACTGAAGCTGCGCCCATAATTTCTTCTAACGTTCCTAAAAAATACAAGTTCGGTACGTCTGGCGTTGTCGCGCCCTCTGTTTCCTGCAAAATCATGCGGCAGGATGGAACCGAAGCCGCAGTCGGCGAAACGGGTGAAATCACCATCGTTGGCGAAAATGTGATGAAGGGCTACTACAAGAATGAAGAAGCCACAGCTCAGGCACTTCGCGGCGGCAGGTTGTGGACAGGCGACCTTGGGTACATGGACAAAGATGGATTCCTCGTGGTCGTCGGGCGTGAAAAGGCTCTGCTGATTGCCGAAGACGGCGAAAAGTACAGCCCTGAGGAAATTGAAGAAGCGGTCACCATGTCTACCGATGTCATCGACCAGATCATGGTCTGGTGCGATCATAAAAAATATTCCTGCGCGCTGGTATCCCTCGACACCGCCAAGGTTGAGCGCCTCATGAAAGCCAAGGGCATCAGCGACGCTACAAAACTCTGCGCAGCGCTCCAGGAAGAATTCTATCGGTTCAAGACTGACCCGAAGGCGAAGAAAGTACAGAACGCATGGATTCCGGCTGTCTTCCAGATTGTGCCCGCCGCGTTCAATGAAAAAGACGGAACCATCAATTCCACCATGAAGCTGGTGCGGTACCGCGTGGCGCAAGTGTACAAGGATCTGCTCGACTACTCTTATACCAAAGAAGGAAGTGTTACGACCAACGCCCGCAACATTCAGACGCTGAAGGAATTATTCAAGCTGAAATAATCCGGAAAATCTCCTGCGGCAGACAACTCAGGAGTGGCTGATAAAGGCGCATGTCTCTCATGCGCCTTTTTTGTTGTGGTTATCGAGAGTGAAATGCGCACGCTTCGCGCCCCACTTATCCAGCACCCGCAGATTGCGATATATTTTTATTATGAGCAAAACAATAGATTTCAATGATGTACGAAGCCTCTCGATTTCGCTGACAAGGAATGCCAGCATCACCGACACATCGGGAGAAAAAGCTTTCCCCGCCTTTTTATTGGATATCATCAGCCAGATCCCGTATTTTCGGGACCATCCCGAAGATTTACGCCTCCACGAGATTCCCGGAGATCCAAAGGAACGGAGCAATCTGACCGCGCTGGTGCGAGGCAAAGGCAAAGACTGCCTGATACTGACCGGTCATTATGATGTAGTTCAGACCAGCATGTATGGTTCCCTGGAGCCATGGGCATTCGACCCGGAAACCTTGAGCGTGAAAATTCTGGAACAGCTGGCCGACGTTTCAAGCAAGGACAATCCGCTGTACCAATTGAAGGAAGACCTCCAATCCGGTGAATTTATACCCGGGCGCGGCATTTTGGACATGAAAAGCGGTCTGGCTGCCGGAATTTCGGTACTCGCCCGCTTTGCTGCCCCCTATGAACGAATCGGCAATATTCTTTTTCTCGCGGTTGCGGATGAAGAAGGGAAAAGCCATGGCATGAAAGCCGCCCGCGCCATGCTGCCGGAGTTCTTGAAACAAAATGGGTTAAAGCCAGCAGCAATTTTCAATCTCGATTCAGCGGTCGACAAGGAAAACGGCGAAGCAGGGCGCGCTGTTTTTACCGGTTCTGTCGGTAAAACACTGCCCTTTGTTTATTTCCTGGGCCAGTGCACCCATGCCGGCGCTCCCTTTGACGGTATCAACGCGGTTCTCGCCGCCTCCGAGTTCGCACGCGAGATTGAATGCAACCCTGATGCAATGCAGGAGCGTCAGGCCGCGCCGGGCGAAGAAGCACCGCCGCCAACTATTCTCTACTTCCGCGAATCCCGTGCCCACTATGATGTGACAACCCCCTCTTCCGTCTTCTGCGCAATCAATCTTTTAAGCCACCAGCGCAGTCCGGAAGACATCATGGAAAACATCCGCCGTATCACCCAATCAGCGATGAACAAGGCGATTTCCCTGCTCAGAGAACGGGCATCCACCCTGTCA
>CAZZJJ010000220.1:0-2895 GCA_964654405.1 uncultured Treponemataceae bacterium | reverse complement strand
GTCCGCGGACATCGCCTTGAGCAGAATGTCAAGATCGAAGTCCTGCATGAGCGCTGCAATTTGAATCGGCAAGGGCGCCTGGCGGTCAAAATCTTTATCTTTGTACATTAAAAAGACTTTCATGCATTCACCTCACTCGCATAAGGCACAGAATCTTTGCCCTCTGATTCCCGCACGCCGCGCTGGTCATGCGCACCTGCGAGCCTGCCTGCTAGACTTTCATACGTGAGATGATATTTTTCAGCAATGGATCGGGCATAAGCCAGGCCATCGGCAGGGCGTCGTTCAACTTTGAAGGTCCGAATTGAGGGGTCCTGCGGATCGACACAGCTCACCATGCTGACAATACGATCATCCATCGAAGCGAGCTCATCGAGAAAAGTAACACAGAGGGCAATCGTGTCGAGCGCGAGGATTTTTTGAAGGATTTTGCGGCTGAGAAAAAGGGAATCCTTGACGGTAGTCGAAGTGAAAATTTCATTCAGGATAAAAATGCTGGAAGGCGTTGCGCGCTCCAGGCTGTCATGAATGCGGAGTATTTCGTCATGAAGCTTGCCGCGCTGGCTTTTTATAGTTTCTTCCCGTTCAAAATGCGTGAATATTCCATCATGCAAAAAGAGACGCGCACTGGACCCTGGCACCAGAAGCCCGATGGCCGCGAGATGATGCAGTTGTCCAAAAGCACGGGCAAAGGTTGTTTTACCGCCCTGATTCGGACCGGTAACCACGAGCATGCGTTCTTTGCCCTGCAGGCTGAAATCATTCGGTACAACGCGGGCGGAGGTCATGGAAACTTTTTTTGCCAGCGCGAGATCAAAAAACCCTTGCGCGAAAGTATTTTTTTCTGATTCCGCAATGTCGGGATAGCAAAAACACAGTCCGGCTCGTTTCAACGGCCCGATATAGTCCAGATAGGCGATGTAGAATTGAATTTCCCGCTCAAAACTGTCAATTGTCTCGTCGATGAACGAAGCATGCGTTTTATAGAACGCTTCGAGACTGGCAAAAATTTCAGGATACAGCTTGGCAACGCAATCCAAAATTTGCGCCTCGACATGATTAAGACCTATCGAGCCCGGCATTTTGAGCAGATAGCTTTTTGTCGCACCCTGTCGGAAGCGGCTGAATATATTGTCGATATCAGCCGAGTAATCGATTTCGTTTTCATGCTTTTTTACCCTGACAGTCAAGTTCTTGATTATAACGCTGTAATGGATTTGGCCGAGCGACTGCTTGAGCGTTTTTGTTTCCGATTTGAGCGCGAGAAAGGATTCCGAGCCTGCATAGGCTGAGAGATAATCCCGAAGCGAACGGATGCCGGCCGAGGCTGGTTGAACATCGCACAACGTCATCGCGAGCGATTCGACAGCTTCGCAGTAGGCTGACGCCGCCTCGAGAAACCAGCCCTGACGATGATGTTCGTTATAAAGTTTTTCGAGAGATTCGAGCGAACGCCGCATGGAACGGAAACGGCTGGAAAATTCCTTGATCTTCGCAAGAAAATCAGGCTCTTCCAGATCGCGCATAACAGCCTGGCGAAACCGCACTTCGCGAGCGTTTGCAAGGTGGCGGAAGAACACAGGCTGAAGACCATATTCAGACAGACCGCCATTGATGCCATCGAGAATTTGATCGAGATTGAGATCGATAAAATAATCTGGCATGTCGAAGGCAGAAGCTCTGCGTGTATCTTCAGGATTTTTAAAGAGCACGCTGACCGCAATCATAACAACCTCCTTCCAGCTGACAAAACATGAACGCCCTGGCGGAAACACCCTTGTGGGCTCCTTAGCGCCAAAGCCAGGCTCATGTCGGAAGGAGTCATCAGCAGCGGGAAGCCGCGCAGTTCAGGCACATGCCCTGGTGGACTCCATCACCTTCAATTTTCAAAAGCAGACTGCCTTTGAAAAGACCTTATGCAATGCCAAAATGATAGCCAAAACTGAGGATATTTGAAAGGGGGCTGGCTTGTGGTCCTAACGCTTCAGATTCTGCTCACATACCCCATGATGAGATTTTCGAGGCGCTCCTGCTTGCCGGAGGTGCGGCCTACATCGGGGTTGGGCGGCGCCAGGGAAGCCAGTTCCTCCAGGCTGAGCCGGCCTTCTTCAAAACGCTTGCCGTTACCGGCATCGAAGCTCGAGTAGCGCTGGCGGACAAAGGCGTCGAGCTTGCCGTCTTCGAGGATTCGGTTTGCAGCGAGAAGTCCCGCGGCAAAGGCGTCCATGCCGCCAATGTGGGCTTCGAAAAGGTCGCCCGGGTCAACTGAATTGCGGCGGATTTTGGCGTCGAAATTGAGGCCGCCTGTGGTGAAACCGCCAGCACGCAGGATGGCGAGCATGGCGAGGGTAGTGTCGCAGACGTTGGTGGGGAACTGGTCGGTGTCCCAGCCGTTGCGGGGGTCGCCGCGGTTGGCGTCAACCGAGCCGAAAATGCCCAGCGCTGCGGCTGTTTCGAGTTCATGCTGGAAATCATGGCCGGCCAGTTCGGCATGGTTGGCTTCGATATTGACGCGGAAGTCTTTTTCAAGCCCGTAGGTACGCAGGAAAGCGGTGACGGTTTCCACGTCGAAATCATACTGATGCTTCATAGGCTCCATGGGTTTGGGCTCGATGTAGAAGGCGCCCTTGAAGCCTCGTGCGCGGCCGTAGTCGCGGGCCATGGTCAAAAAGCGCGCCAGATGGTCTTTTTCGCGTTTGAGATTGGTGTTGAGCAGGCTCATGTAGCCTTCTCGGCCGCCCCAGAAGACATAGCCCTGCCCGCCCAGCTCAATAGTAGCGTCCAGCGCTGACTTGACTTGAGCAGCAGCGTGGGCGACAACACCGAATTCAGGGTTTGTTGCGGCGCCGTTCATGTAGCGCGGATGGGAGAAAAGATTGGCAGTTCCCCACAGCA
>CAZZJJ010000219.1:167-2905 GCA_964654405.1 uncultured Treponemataceae bacterium | reverse complement strand
ATAGCACCGGGGAAAGTCGATATGCGCCGGTCTATGTATTCGACCTGAAGGCAGAGGGTACCGCGGTAAAACCGTTTGCAGGCAGTGTTTCCGCAGTTACAGTGTCAAGCGCAAGACTGCAGAGGAGCAGTGATTCGATTTTCTCCTTTTGCAGCCACTTTTTGGTTTCTTCAAGAAGGCGTAGTTCGAGCCCCATACCGCGAAAATCCCGAAGAGCGCCGACAAATCGAACAAGCCCCAGCGGCTGTGTATTGGCTGGAACGGGCAGAGCGATTAAAAGCGCGATCAACGTTTCATCCGCCCCGCGGAAGGTAAATGCCTGGGCTGAATGTTCATGATTCAGTATAAAAGCAACAAGCTCGCTTTTTTCATAAGCCAGGATTTCGCAGGGCAAGCCGGGAATTTCGTCCAAAAAATAGGATTCGAGAAAAGCTGAACATTCAGCCATCGCCGTGTGAATCGGGAAGGATTCAAACTGAAATTCGAAATCCGCAAGCTCGTCCAACTCCTCGGGTTCGCTACCCAGCCGCGTCAAGCCGGCAATTTCGCGTTGGTCGTCCAGCCAAGATTCGATTTTCCGTTTCATGACAGCTTGTTTATAAAGCCGGAAGCGGGTTTCTTCCTCGGGAAATTCAGCAAGCAGCGCTTTATACGTTTTAAAAACGCCTTTTCCGCGGCCAAGTACTTTCTGCAGGGCTTTTTTTAAAACTATGTTGGAAGATCGGATAGCGAAGGTTTCCAGAATTTTAAAGCCGTCTTCGGAGGTCCAATCCGGCGGAAGGGCGAGATTTTCGGGCATGGCCAGGTCAGGGCGCGGTTGGAGCTCGCCGGTATCCAGGTTGATAACATAGCTTTTGGACTGATCTTCCATGGCGAAGATGATTCGCTCGAGGATGGCTTCTGTCAGATCGAACATAGTGTCATTCTACCATGCTTTGCGATTTTTATGGACAGCAGATGCAATCATTTATATACTGAAAAACAAGAATGAAAGCAAACCTCCATCTGCATTCCTGTTTTTCCGATGGCAGTTCCTGGCCGGAAGAAATTGCGCTCACCGCAAGCCAGCTGGGGCTGGAATTGGTCGCGGTAACTGATCATGACACGATGGGCGGCACACGGATTTTCATGGAGGCCTGCGAAGCTGCGGGAATTCATGCTGTTCCTGCCTGTGAAATCGATATTAACGATCCGGAAATTGATTATAAAAGCGAGTTGCTTGCCTATTTCCCTGCGATTACGCATGCATCCGAATTGGCCCGACTTCCCGCGATCATGGCCATGCTTGAAAAAACATTGAGCGAGCGGAGAAAGCGGCTTGAATATTATCTGTACTGGGCTCGCACCATTTTCAGGCGGGATGATCTGGTGCTTGCCGATGTCCTGAAGGAAAAGCTCGGTCAGCGGGGACTTTCTGATCCTTCGATTGCTGCTTTGATTTCATGGAGCAAGGTCGATTTGTTTCTGTATTTAAAGGCTCGGGGGCTCATCCCCATTTATATGACATACAAGGCTTTCAAGCGGGAGTGGTTTGTCCCGGGGCGTTTCCCCAAATACAAGCTTCCAAAGCCGGGAATCAGGCAGGTTGCGGAAACGGTTCACCGAGATGGGGGGTTTGCCGTGGTTCCGCATATCGGGCATCTTTGGGATGATGATATCGACGCGATGGAAAAGGATAGGAAAAAAGTGAAGCGGCTGCTCGAGTTTTTCAAAACAGCCAGCATTGACGGTATTGAAATGTATTGGTATTCAGGCAAAAAAAAGTCAGATGCGATCAACAGTTTTATTCGGGAACTGGCTGAACCGATGGGCTTTTTATTGACATATGGTTCAGACTGTCATGGCCCCGGTACGGATAAATTGACGATTGATCGCTTCTCTGGAGATTTTCCCGGCTTTCGTGTATAAAGGGCGCAGAGAGAAAAGTTCCCGGCAGACAGCGCGCCGCGGACATGTTCTCTGTTTTTTTCAATATAAATCGAATTCAGGAGCTCACCGTGGCGCATTGTGTTGTTCAGGAAGCAGAAGAAATTTTGGACCGTGAATACTCGGTTCTCGACAAGGGTTTTGTCAGGCTGGTGGATTATCTTGGTGGAGATGCGCGAATTGTGCAGGCGGCGCGGGTCTCCTATGGGGAGGGGACGAAAAGTTACCGTGAAGACGCCGGGCTTATCGACTACCTGATGCGCCACGAGCATACATCGCCGTTTGAGCAGGTGGTGCTGACATTTCACATCAAACTGCCGATTTTTGTCGCTCGCCAGTGGATTCGGCACAGGACAGCCCGGGTGAACGAGGTTTCAGGCCGGTATTCGATCATGAAGGACGAATTTTATGTTCCTGCGGCCGGCGATCTGGCTGCACAGAGTCCCGACAACAAGCAAGGCCGTCTGGATACCCCGCTCGCCGAGTCCGAGGCCGCGCAGGTGACGAGTTTGCTGATTGCAGGACAGAAGCAGGCCTATGAAGACTACCAATCGCTGGTTGATGCCGGACTTGCGCGGGAAATCGCGAGAATTAATCTGCCCCTTTCACTCTATACCGAATGGTACTGGCAAATAGATCTGCACAACCTTTTCCGTTTCCTGATGCTGAGGCTGGACAGCCACGCGCAGAAGGAGATCCGCCTGTATGCACAGGTGATTCTCGAGATTACGCGGAAAGTTGCTCCGGCGGCTACGGCGAGTTTTGAGCGCAACATTCTTTCCGCGGTCCGTTTTACCGGAGCGGAGATGGCG
>CAZZJJ010000219.1:0-147 GCA_964654405.1 uncultured Treponemataceae bacterium | reverse complement strand
CCGCCGATTCTCAGCTGAAAGGCAAGGAACTGGAGCGGCTTGAGGAAAAACTTCGCTCAGGGAAGCAGCTGTAAACTTCTGCAGGCTTTGGAATTTTACAGCAAACCCTTTTCATACAACAAATAAAGCGCATGGGTTCCCAGTTCG
>CAZZJJ010000218.1:0-2908 GCA_964654405.1 uncultured Treponemataceae bacterium | reverse complement strand
CCATTCTGCTCAACGGCGTTGGCGGCAACCGCGGCAAGTCGTCGTTTGTCGATGTTGATGAAACGGTTTTTGAAGAGGTCTTGAAGCTGAATCTGCTGTCCGGGCTGGTAACTCCCACACGGGTGTTCGCCAGGCGCTGGATTGAACACGGCATAAAGGGAAATGTCATCAACATGACATCGATGACCAGCTACAAGGCTTTGTCAGGTGTCTGGGCCTATGACGCCGCCAAGGCTGGCGTCCTCAATCTGACTGAGGCTCTGGCTAAGGAGCTCGCTCCGCACCATATCAGAGTCAATGCGATAGCGCCGGGGTTTTTTGTCGGAAATCAGAACCGATCCCTGCTCTACCGGGATGACGGCGAACTGACTGAGCGCGGGAAGGCAATCATTGCGCGCACCCCCTTTGGCCGCTTTGGGGAGCACTCGGAGCTCTGGGGAGCGGCGCTGTTTCTCGCGAGCGATCAAGCGTCCGGCTTTGTAACCGGAGTCAGCATTCCGGTGGACGGCGGTTTTCTTGCCGACAATATCTAACAGCGATTCAGGAGAAGCTCTATGAAACCGTTCATGGATAAAAATTTTCTGCTTGATACCGAAGCCGCACGGGATTTGTATTTCGGTCAGGCGGCACCGCTTCCGATTTTCGACTATCACTGCCACCTTTCACCCAAGGAAATTGCCGAAAACAAGCCTTTTTCCGATATCGCCGAAATCTGGCTCAAAGGCGATCACTACAAGTGGCGAATCATGCGGTCCAACGGGGCGGATGAGTCGCTCTGCTCGGGACAGGCTTCCTGGGAAGACAAATTTCTTGCCTATGCTCAGGCACTTGAAAAATCCGCAGGGAATCCGCTTCTGCACTGGTCGCATCTGGAACTCCAGCGCGCCTATGGCATCGATGACATCCTGACACAAGGCAATGCGCTGAAAATCCGCCAGTGGGCCAATGATATTATCAGGGAACGGAAAGATTCTCCGCGATCCATGCTGACACGATTCAATGTAGCGGTTGTTTGTACAACGGATGACCCCGCCGATGACCTTGGCTGGCATCGGCAGATAGCCGCGGATCCTGAGTTCGGTACAGAAGCTGCGCGCGCTGGGAAAAAAACGACGAGGGTTTTGCCTACCTTCCGCCCCGACAGAATCATGAATGTTCAGGACGCCGCTGCATGGAAAAATTACGCAGGCACGCTGGGGAATGCAGCAGATATTGAAATCAAGGACTTCGCAAGCCTTCAGGAAGCCCTTGCACGCCGCCATGCTTATTTCCATGCGAACGGCTGCCGTCTTTCCGACCATGCCCTGCTGACGCCGGCCTTTGCGCTTGCCTCAGAGGCCGAGCTGAATACCATCATCGGATCCCTGCTTGAGGGCAAAGCAGCCGACACAGAAGCGGCAGAAAAAATAGCCACTGCCGTGCTCATCCATTGTGCCCGGCTCAATGCAAAGGCCGGCTGGACCATGCAGCTGCACATTGGAGCGCTCCGAAACACCAATACCAGGCTTTTCAGGCTCTACGGCCCTGACGGTGGAGGCGATTCTATCAGTGATTCCAATATTGTGCTGAGCCTTGCCCGGTTTCTGGATTACCTTGACGCCCAGAACAGCCTGCCCAAGACCATCCTGTATTCCCTCGACGCAACCCGTAACGCAAGCCTCGCGGTCCTCGCCCAGAGTTTTGCGATGCATGGCAGTCCCGGAAAAATCCAGTATGGCTCGGCCTGGTGGTTCAATGATCACAAGGACGGCATGGAACGGCACCTGGTGGAAACCGCTTCTGTCAGTCTGATTGGCCGGTGGGTCGGAATGCTGACTGATTCCCGTTCCTTCCTCTCCTTCCCCCGCCATGAATATTTCAGACGGATTCTCTGCCGCATTGTCGGCCGGTGGATTGAAGACGGTGAACTTCCCAGCGGAGAAGCCTATGCCGATTCTTTGGTTCGAAATATCTCCTGGTACAATGCACGCGATTTTTTTGGCATGGAAATACCCAGGTGGGCAAAGAACTGAAAAAATGCTGAGCAAAAAAAAGGCAGCCCCTAAATTCCCGGGGCTGCCTTTTTTTATCAATTCGATTTTATTTTTCGGTTTCCGTCATGCCCGAGATAAACTGCTTCTGCATGATCATAACCACAATAACAGGCGGCAGCATGGCAAGCAATGTTGTCGCCATGACAATCTGCCACTCGATCTGGACATCGGCACCGGAGAGCATCCGGTTGATACCGATAAGCAGCGTGTAGTAATTCGTTTTAGTTGTAATTAGCAAAGGCCACAAATACTGATTCCATCCATAGATGAACTGGATGACAAACATCGCGGCAACCGGGGTTCTGGTCATGGGAACGAGGATGCTCCGGAAAAACTGCATGGGAGTAGCACCGTCAATCTGACTGGCTTCCGCTATTTCGCGCGGAATCGACATGTAAAACTGCCTGAAGAGGAACACTGCAGTCGCTGAAACAATCATCGGCAAGATAAGCCCGGCATAGGTGTTGAGCATTCCAAGGTCGGAAATAACCTTGTATGTCGGCATGATACGGACTTCAACCGGCAGCATCAGCGTGATGAAAATCGCCCAAAAGCAGAATTTTCTGCCGGGAAAATCGAAAAACACAATAGCGAAGGCCGCCAGCAGTGATACAATAATTTTTCCCGTGGAAATGCCCAGAGCCATGATGAGAGAATTCTTTACCATGACAAGAACTGGTGTTCCCATGTTGCTGGTTCCCTCAAAGAGCGCCCGGCGGTAATTTTCAAAGAGGTGCGGTCCGAGCTTGAGCGGCATCGGAGCCGCGAGGATTTCCGCGCTTGTATGCGATGACCCGACAAATATGAAATAAATCGGAAAGATAATGATGATGATTCCAATCCATAGATAGATGTGGGGCAGAATTCGCTGAATT
>CAZZJJ010000217.1:0-2930 GCA_964654405.1 uncultured Treponemataceae bacterium | reverse complement strand
GGTGATATGTCCCTACAATAGGAACCGAACGAATTTTAAAGCCCGATGAAGATATACCCTGAATAACGATGCTGTCGCCAATTTTTAAAGGATGGCCAAGCCATTTGGCAATTTTATCCATGTGCTTGTCATACAGGACAACACCAGTCTGTCCAGGCTCAAGCAGCGAGCCAGCTGTCAGATCGACTGAGTTGAAAACCGACCAATAATCTCTAGCATCGACGCCGAAGAGAAAAAGAAAGCGGGCGCCCGGATCTGTATTGGCAGTATCCTCAGGAGTTTCTGATCGGATGTCTGCTTCTTCGCCTTTTGTTACCAGCGCAAAACCGGTTGCCATACCTGTCGCCTTGTCCACAAGCGGTGATGCCTTGACAATAGCGAGAACTTTGTCGTAATCGGGGATGACTGGGGTCGGACTCAAGCCGCCTGGAGATGTTACGCCGAAAAGAGAAACCGAACCGTCTTCCGAAAGCCCGGATATGAAGACATTGCCCGTGTAATTATCCGTAAATGTGCTTTTGATGCCAGCCTGGGACGCGTCGATAAAGGAATTGCCGAGAACCAGGATAAAAGCTCCCAGCGCAAGTAAAATACCTATTATGAGGCTTTTCGCCTTATGCTCAAAAATGTTCCGAAGAGCCATTCGCAAGGTGACAGGCATGATTGTCATTCCTCCACGATCTGGCTGGAGCCATTGATGTCTTCGCCTCTTCTGCGATTTTCCGTCACAAGACCGTCCCGCAGTCTGATGATATGGTCAGCTATACCGACAATCTTCGCGTCGTGAGTTGAAAAAATAAAGGTTGTTAAAAGTTCACGGTTTATTTTCTTCATGAGCTCGATAATCTGTTCACCGGTTGCAGAATCCAGATTCGCTGTCGGTTCATCGGCCAGAATTATCTGCGGCTTGGTTACCAGCGCTCGGGCGATGGCCACGCGCTGGCGCTGGCCGCCGGAAAGTTCGTTCGGTTTATGGGTTTTCCACTCGGTCAGCCCGACTTCCGCAATGAGCCAGTCGATCCAATCATTTTTTTCAGCCTTGGTGATTCGGGTCTGCCCAAGGAGGAGAGGAAATTCAATATTTTCCCAGACATTGAGAACGGGGATCAAGTTGAATGATTGGAAAATGAACCCCAGAACCTCATGCCTGAAACGTGTCAATTCCTTGTCAGATAAGCCAGAGGTTTTTTTGCCATCGATTATCACTTCGCCGGATGTCGGCTTGTCTATGAGGCCAATCATGTTCAGGATCGTAGTTTTTCCTGATCCGGAGGGGCCGGCAATGGAAATAAAGTCTCCCTTTTCGATTGAAAAAGTAACACCTTTGACCGCAGGAACTTCCACTTTTCCGAGAGGGTAAATTTTTTTTACATCCTGTACTTCAATTATGCCCATCAGCTTCTCCTTGCCGCTCCCCAGCCTATTTTTTCTCTGCATCTGCCGGAACCCTCACAGGTCTCCGAAATGCATGGACGGGAATGCTACTGAATAAAATAATGAATATGGCAAGAAACAGCAATGCGGTGAGGCGAAAAGATAATGAAAATGAAATAACTATTGTTGAAGCAACGGATCAAGCAAGAAAAAGGCAGGGAAGAGGCCTCCCCTGCCTTTTTTCACCAGGGCGGACTTCAGGCTTGCAGTTCAGATTTCTGGAGCTGTCTGACCCCGCGGACCGGATTCATGCGCTTCAATCTCTTCTTTAATAACTTCAGCGAGTCGCTTGACGCCTTCCTCAATCTGCTCTAATGAGGAGTAGGAAAAATTGATTCGCATCGCGTTGTGTTCAGGCTCATCGAAATAAAAAGCTGAACCGACGACATAGGCTACTTTCTTTTCAACTGCTTTGAAAATCATCTTGTCGGTGTCGATATAGTGGGGGAGCGATATCCACAGGAAAAGCCCGCCCTCCGGTTTTGTCCATCTGAGGTCGAAGCGTTTAGGCATGTATTTTTCAAGCATCTCGACCATATGATTCCGCTTTGCCCGGTAAATGTCGCAGGTGTGCTTGATGACAGAATTCAATTTGCCTGATGATAGATATTCGGCCAGCCAGAGCTGGGTGAATGGGCTTGTGCAGAGGTCCATGGCCTGTTTCGCGACGACAAATTTCTGAATGATGTCTTCCCGTGCCATGATCCAGCCGATTCGGGTTCCAGGCGCCAGTATTTTGGAGAAGGTTTTCAGGTTGATGACGTTGCCCGCTTTGGCTCCCTGCTGATCCAGCTGATAGATGGAGGGTATTGGCTCGCCCATGAATCGGATTTCGCGGTAGGGGGCATCTTCAACAATGAAAAGCTTCTTCTCATAGGCGAATTCCAGAAGGGCTTTTCGCTTTTCAAGGCTCCAGCAAATGCCTGAGGGGTTCTGGAAATCAGGAATTACATAGATATATTTGATCTTCGAGCCGGTATCGACAGCCCGGCGGTAGCGCTTTTCAAGCTCTACCATGTCGAATCCGTCATTATCCATGCTGAAGGGAATGCCGATAACCTTCCCCTGGTAGGACTGGATGGCCTGAATCGCGCCGATATAGGTGGGGCGGCCGGCCAGGACATAGTCGCCCGGATCTAAAAAGATTTTCGGAATCATGTCAAGAGCCTGCTGGCTGGCAGAAGTTATCAAAAGATTGTTTTCGCCGATTTTTACCCCGTTTGCCTCTTCATATTTAATGAGAGCGGCTTTCAGGCTTTTATCGCCTTCAGTCGTGCCATACTGCAGAGCCATGGCCGCGTGCTTTTTGAAAACCGCATCGGCAGCGACACGCAAATCTTCAACCGGGAAGGTTTCAGGGGCTGGCAGTCCGCCTGCAAATGAAATGATCTCGGGCTGTTGGGTAAGTTTTAGAAGTTCCCGAATGACCGATTTTTTCATATTCATTGAATTCTTCGAAAACTCAGGGGAAAAGTCTGCCATCTGGCTCTCCTTGG
>CAZZJJ010000216.1:0-2941 GCA_964654405.1 uncultured Treponemataceae bacterium | reverse complement strand
GGGCTGGCGGACCGGATGAAACACAAGCCGGCCGAGCTTTCAGGCGGACAGCGCCAGCGAATTGCTATTGCCCGGGCTTTGGTCATGCGGCCTCCTATCGTCCTTGCTGACGAGCCGACTGCCAATCTCGATTCAGCAACCGGCGAAAGCATTCTGGAGCTGATGAAGCGGATGAATCGGGAGTTCGGCACGACATTCATTTTCAGCACGCATGATCCAGGGATCGTCTCGATAGCCGATCATGTCATCAGGCTGAAGGACGGGCTGATTGTCGAGAATTACCGGACTTCGGGGCAAAACGGCAATGGGCGCGCTGAGGTTTATCCTGGAAGGGTACTGGCATGATCCTCGCTCGAATGGCCTATGGCAATTTGTTTCTGCACAAGGCGAAAAGCCTGCTCTTGGGATTGATTATCTGTTTCGGCATAGCGATTCTGTTTGTCGGCAACTCGCTCATCGACACCACCATCAGCGGACTTCAATCCATGTTTGTCAGCGGCTTTACCGGCGATCTCATGGTTACCGGACCGACCAGCTTTCCGACGACGATTTTTGGGGAGACGGCAGGCGGCGAAGAGGTGATTCCGCACATCGCCAAATATCAGGATTATGTCGAATTTTTGAAGGCTGATAAGCGGGTAGCTGGCTATCTGCCGATGCTGAGCGGACAGGTGGCGATGGGGCTCGGTGAACAGATTATTGGAAGAGGGGCGGCTTTTGGTGTCAATATCGATGAATACCGGAAATTTTTCTCGGGCAATATCGAATTGGTCGCGGGCGAGTGGCCGGCTTCCGGCGCTCCGCCCTGGATTCTCATCTCCGAGACTTCCGCCGCCATGCTTGCGCGGTCAGGCGGGAAAAAACTGGGGCCTGGGGACAAGATTGTTCTCAGCGCGCTTGGAGAGACGGCAGGCACGGTTATCCGGGAAGTCACAATCAGCGGCATCGTCAAATTCAATCAAAGCAATCAGCAGTTGGCCAGAATATCGCTGGTCGACGCGGATACGCTTCGTGATTTGCTTGGTTTCGCGAGTCTCAGGGACAAGGCTGTCAGTCTGACTGCGGAACAAATGGAATTTGTTACTTCCTTCAATCCTGATGCATTGTTTGATGATATGCCGGTGGAGCAGGAAAAGGCATCCGAGACCCAATTTCAGGATTCTCAGGCGAGTGTTTCCGAAATTGTGCCGACGCCGGCTTGGCAGTTTTTGCTGGTGAAAACGGTAAAAGGCGCCAATACCGGGGCTGTGATGAAATCTCTTCAGAAATTCGCCATATCTCTGGAGCGCAACGATCATGTGCAGGATTGGGTAGCCGGGGCTGGAACGATAGCCCGAACCGCGGTGACAGTGCGGCTGGTTTTCAATCTGCTGATTGTGGTTATTGCGGTCATTGTGATCATGATTACGATGAATGTGCTGGTGGTGTCCATCAGCGAGCGGATTTCTGAAATCGGAACACTCAGGGCGCATGGCGCTAAAAAAAGCTTCATCAGACAGATGATTTTGCTGGAAACCACGTTTTTGACAGTTCTGGCAGGTGCCGTGGGATTGTTGCTCGGTTTGTCGATTCTGCTGATTCTGAAGAGTTCGGGGATTCAGGCGCCGAATCTATTCTTTGAGGCGCTCTTTGCCGGGAAAGTGCTCAGACCGGTTATTTCTTCAGGTGCGGCGCTCAAGGCGTTTGCGTGGATTTTCGGCATGAGCGTTTTGTCATCCTTGTACCCGGTTGCTATCGCGCTCAGGATAAAACCGGTTGTTGCCATGCAGGGCGACTGAAAAAGGCAGGCGGATATGATTCAACAGATCATGGCAGTGAGAAATTCGGTACGCCAGCCAAGGCGGACAATTCTTCTGGGCGGGGCGATAGCCTTTGGCGTTATAATAATTTGTCTGGTAAGCGGCTTTATTTCGGGCATGGAAAAGGCGGTGCAGGACAATGTCACGCTGTTCAGCGCCGGGCATGTGCTTATCAATGGCATAACGATCAGCGAAAGCGGTCGGGCGCAAAACCGGATCAGCGACGCAACGCTTCGGGAAAGGGTGAAGGCGCTGGTTCCTGAAGCGGTCAGCGTGTCGCAGACGGCGCAGGCGCAGGCGACGGTGGTCTTTGGTTCCCGCGAACAGCAGTTGCGGATCCGCGGGGTGGACTGGGAATCGGATCGGCTTTTCTCCGGGAGTCTGGTCTTGACCGAGGGAAGCTGGAATGAAGCGCGGAAAGAGCGGATGATGGTGCTTGGCGCGCAGTCAGCGAAACGCTTCGGGCTTGGTCTGGGTGATACTGTCATGGTGCGGCTGTCCACAGCATCCGGCCAGCAGAATGTTACCGAATATGCTGTCGCAGCTTTCTATGATGACGCTTCTTCCGGGGGGATGAATACGGCGCTGGTACCGGTTTCGGATTTGCTTTCCGATTTGAATATGAAGAAGGGCCAATATCAAGCGCTGGCAGTTTTCCTGCGGGATGCGCTTTTAGCGGATGAAACGGCGCAGGCGGTGGAAAAGGGTCTGACTGCGGCGGGATACCGCTTTATTGCGAGCGGGCAAGGGGGAGCCGGTGGTGTTGGCAATGCCGCTGGCGGCGCCAACGCTGGCGGCGCCATGCCTGGCGGCGCCATGGGTGGCAGCGCAATGAATGGAGGGGCAGCAATGCCCAGCGGCAGTGCTCTGTTTAGCGGAGCACAATTTTCTCGAAACATGCCAGCTGGAACAACAATGTACAGGACTGTCACGGTAACCCAGATGTCGGGACAGACCGGCGCTGTGCTAGCTACCATCAAATGGATCGGCATTACCGTCTTCCTTGTGATGCTCGTTTTGGTCGCGGCTGGGATTACCAACACCTATCGGATGGTTCTGCTTGAGCGAACCAAGGAAATCGGCATGCTTCGCTGTATTGGCTTCAAACGCAAAGATGTTTTTGCCGTGTTCATGTATGAAGC
>CAZZJJ010000215.1:0-3003 GCA_964654405.1 uncultured Treponemataceae bacterium | reverse complement strand
CCTCCATGATGCATTTTGAGTTTTTCAAGCGCAAAACTGCCGTTTCGCGGTACATCAACCGAAATGGAATCGGCAATCGTGTTTGACGGCAGGAATTCGAAGGACCATGCGGCCAGGGCTCGAGCAATGGCACTGGAGCCTTCCGCCTGGGCAGCCCAGACTTTTGGCATTTTGGAAATTCGGCCTAGCTTCACAAGATCCTCAAAGCCTTTTATCACGCCGGCAATGATGACGCCATCGCCGGTCGGCACAAACACATGATCAGGTTCGCCGCCGCCTTGGATCGCAAGATCGCGGACTATTTCGAAACTGCCTGTTTTTTTACCTTCAATGGTAAGAGGGTTATACGCAGTATTCCTGGACAGAACGCCCGTTGCATCGGAATACGCAAGGCTTTGATCAAAGGCAACATCATAGGTGCCATCGACTTCGCGAAGTTCAGCCCCGTACTGGAGAACCTGGATTCGTTTGGCGACAGGAGCTGATTTTGGCAGAAAGACAGTGATTTTCTGGCCTGCCGCGGCGCCGATGCAGGCCATGCTGGACGCGGCGTTACCGGTAGAAGCAAGCGCTATCTCATGAATACCGAATTTTCTGGCAAAGGCGGAGACGAGCCAGCTTGCCCGATCCTTGTAGGAACCGGAAGGATTGCAGGTGTCGTCCTTGAGCCAGAGCTTGTTGCGGCCCAGGTCTTCTCGAAGCCGAGTTGGAGCCCAAAGCGGAGTATTTCCGACAGGAACCGGCGGAAAAAATTCTCGCTCCACGGGAAGCGGGATGTCGTCATCATGGAGGACCGGTGTGCCTTCCCAGACGCATTCCAAAACACCCTGAAGCGGCATGCCCGGTTTATTCGACTTTGAGCAGATATCACAGAGATACCTGCCCGGTTCGATTGGGTATGCAGCGCCGCATTGTGGGCAGCGATACTGCCATTTCATGCCTGTTTCTCCAGCATGTAGGGAAGGGCTGCGTAGAAGGCGGCGGCGATTTCAAGGTCGTCGATGCGGGTTATTTCGTTCGGAGCGTGGGCTTGGGCTTCATCGCCGGGGCCGAAACCGATAACCGGAATCTTGTGGCGGCCGCAGATGGCGACACCATTGGTCGAGAAGGTCCACTTGTCAACCACGGGGGTTTTGCCGAAAAGTTCGGAATAGGCTTCCACACCGGACTTTACCAGCACATGATCTGCAGGAATCTTCCAGGTCGGGAAGTAGAGCTCCTGCTTGTAGAGTTTTCCGGTATAGGCTGGCTGGGAATATTCAGGCATGTGGACGGTGAAGTTGTCGACACCGGCCTTCTTGAGAGCGTCTTCGACCTGCGCGATAGCGAGTTTGTCGTCCTCGCCCCAGGTAAGGCGCCTGTCGCAATAGAGCATGGCCTGGTCCGGAACGGCGCACTGGCTGGGGCCATGCACTTTGATTTGGGAAACGACGATCGTTCCTTTTCCCAAAAAGCCGTCATCGTCCGGCTGCAATTCAGCGTTGAGTTTTTCAAGCGCGAGGGCTGCGCGCGCAGCTTTGTAGGCGGCGCTGTCTCCGCGTTCCGGCGCCGAGCCGTGGCAGGAGACGCCTTTAATGTCAATCTGGATTTCCATTCTGCCGCGGTGGCCGCGATACAGTCTGCAGGATGTCGGCTCTGTGGAAACCGCGAAATCCGGAATGAATTTCTCTTCTTCAATGAGATATTTCCAGCATAGGCCGTCGCAATCTTCTTCCAGTACAGTAAAGCTGAACCAAACCTGGTAGTCGCCGTTATAGGCCATTTCTTTCAGGATGCGGCCTGCGGTGATCATCGAAGCGGCACCGCCCAGCTGGTCGGAAGCGCCGCGGCCGTACACAAGACCGTCCTTGATAAGGCCGGAATGGGGAGGAGTTTTCCATTGCGATGGGTCGCCTACGCCTACCGTGTCGATGTGGGCATCGAAAACCAGCTTCTTTTTGCCGCTGCCGACACGCGCGAGCAGGGAGCCGAGTCCGTCGAGATGGACATCTTCCATCCCTGCTTCTTCGCACATTTTTTTAAGCAGGGCTACCCGTTCTTTTTCCGTCGTGCTGAAACCGGGGATTTTGATGATTTCACTCAGGTTTTTCGCGGTGTAGTCGCGATACTGCTTTGCCTTTTCGAGAATCAGTTTCTTGTCCATAGCTTACCTTCCTTCCATGTTTTTCCAAAGCCGCCGTGCCTGTTCACGGGCATAAGCCTGGATTTTTTCCGCGTCAAAGAGCGGTGTTCTATCTTGTATTCTGAGCTGTCCTGCGACAGCGACGGTCCTGACTGAGCGCGAGCTCATGCCAAACGCGAGATGCCCGGCAATATTGTTGGCGGAAATCGGAGTGGGTGGATCATAGTCCCAGAGGACGAGATCCGCAGGAGCGCCGGCAGCAAGTTTGCCGAAGGCAAAACCTTCAGCGTTGCTGTTTGAAAAATCGCTGCCAAAATAGCGTTCCAAAATTCGATTGCCGCGATCCATGCAGACAAGGAAATTGTCCGGCCACCACGGTCCCTGGCTTTCGCGATGCCTGAAAACGGCAAATTTGAATTCTTCGAGCATATCCGCGCCCATGCCGTCGGTCCCTAGCACGACATTTTTATGGCTGGTTAAGAGGGCGTTGTAGCCGACAGCATTATTCATGTTCGAACGGGCGTTGTGCGCGAGGAAGACATCGCGTTCATTCATGATTTCAACTTCGCTGGGGGTGAGCCAGACGCCGTGACCGATGATGCTTTTGGGGTTGAGAACGCCAGCTCGGTCCATTCGTTCTATCAGGTCCAATCCGAATCGATGGCGCGAATCCACAGCATCGTATTTGTCTTCGGCCAGGTGTATATGGATCCCGCGGCCGGTTTCCCGGACAGCATCGGCCAGTGCTTCGAGCGTCGCATCTCCGACCGTAAAACCGGCATGTCCGCCGATTGCAGCGTCGACCAACGGGCGTTTGCCTGCTTTTCGCATTGCGTCAATTTCTTTCGCAAACCGAATGTTTTCCTGGACACCAAGCCGTG
>CAZZJJ010000214.1:0-3034 GCA_964654405.1 uncultured Treponemataceae bacterium | reverse complement strand
AGCACAGAAGCGCTGATTCTGAGGTCCAGGGAAAGCCCGTCCGGAGATCGAATTGTTACCGTGCTGACACCGCTTCGGGGGCTTATCGATGCCTTTGTCTTTGGAGGCGGGAAAAGCGCCCTGCGAGCGGCCGCTTCGCCCTTTGTCTATGGAACAGCCTATCTGTATCAGGATGGGACAAAAAACTACCGCAAGCTCACCGATTTCAGCATAGCTGAATCTTTTTCGAGCATGCGCCAGCAGTACGAAAGCCTCTGGGCGGCCAGCGTTATGACTGAATTCATTATCAGAACCCAAAGCTGCGGCGGCGAGCATGAGGCAGTTTTAAAAACAGCGCTAGGCGCGCTCCGCTTAATGGATCAGGAACCTTCACCGCCGCCAAAACTGACCCTCACAGCCTTTCTGTGGCAGGGCGTATCGCTCATCGGACTGAAGCCGGATACCGAACGCTGTGTCAGCTGCGGCCTGTCCCTGGCCGGGCGCAGTCAGTCGGGCAGAATTCTCTTTGATCCTTCCGACGACGGCTTTCTCTGTGAACACTGCGCAAAAGCGCCAATTGGGCCTGCCCTTTCGCGCGCTCCCGCTTCCCAGGCCGCGACAGCCAAGCTCGATGAGCCGGAATACCGCGAACATGAGCGAATCAGTCTTCCGCTTGAGGCGCTTTTCTGGCTGAATCAGGTGTCAGAACGCGGTTTTTCGGCCCTGGATGTGGCATCAACAAGCTTCGTGACAGACGAACTTGCCAGCCTCGTCTTTTATCTGGCAAAAAAAGCTGCTGAAGGCACGCTGTTGTCGCTGATCGATTGAACAATAGTGGTGCCGGCTTTCGCTCACAGTCCGGGCTGAGCGTTTTGGAAATTTGGCTGACATTCAAGTGCCTCGGCCAGAATCTATTTCAATTTTCATTGATTTTGAAGTATAGTAGTCTTTTCGATGCGTATTATAGATATGAGGGTATGTGAATGCGGACAGTTGACATCATCATGAAAAAACGCTCAGGCGAGGTTTTAAGCGCCGAGGAACTGCAATTTGTCATCGAAGGCTATGTGCAGGGAACCATCCCCGATTATCAGGTTTCAGCCCTTCTCATGGCTATTTTCTTCAAAGGCATGAACGCCGCAGAAACCGCGACACTGACTTCTCTCATGCTCAACTCCGGCGATGTCATGAACCTTGCGGGAATTCCGGGTCCCTTTGTCGATAAGCATTCCACTGGGGGCGTTGGCGACAAGATTTCCCTTCCGCTTGCGCCGATTGTCGCCGCCTGCGGCGCAAGAGTGCCGATGATGTCCGGACGGGCGCTCGGCCACACCGGCGGCACCCTCGATAAACTGGAATCCATACCTGGCTATTTTACCAACTTGAGCCTCGAGCAGTTCCGGGAAGGTCTTGTCAATGAAGGCTTTTCAATGACAGGCCAGACATCCCGCGTTGTGCCTGCTGACAAAAAACTGTATGCCCTGCGCGATGTAACCGGCACAGTTGAATCCATTCCGCTGATTACCGCCTCGATACTTTCAAAAAAAGTAGCTGAAGGCGCCGATTCTCTGGTTTTCGATGTCAAATCCGGCCCCGGAGCCTTTATGAAAACCTATGAAGACGCCCGAGCCCTGGCGCAAAGCTTGGTCAGCACGGGAACAGCGATGGGGAAAAAGGTTGTGGCGGTTATCACCGACATGTCACAGCCGCTAGGCAACAAGGTGGGCAACTTTTTTGAAATCGAAGAATCCCTGGACTGCCTGGAAGGCAGAGGCCCCGAAGATGTGATGAGCCTGACCTACCGGCTCGGCGCATGGATGCTGGTCGCATCGGGAATCGCGGATACAGTTGCGGAAGGCGAACGGCGCTGTGCCGAAGCAGTCGCTTCAGGCAAGGCCATGGACCTCTTCCTGAAAAACGTCAGGAGACAGGGCGGTGATGTCGAAAAAATGCTCGCCCTGCGGGGAAAATTCCGCTCGCCCCACGCACAGGAACTCACTGCTCCGGAAAGCGGCAGGATAGCTTTTATCGACGCATGGAAGATCGGCGTTGCAGGTGTTCATCTGGGAGTGGGACGCAATACGACAGAAGACCCGGTCTATCCGGATGTGGGCTTCATCTTTGAAAAAAAAGCTGGCGACATGGTTACAAAAGGCGAAAGGATCGCCATGGTATATGGCAAGGACGATGAATCCCTCGTTCCTGCGATGGAACTCGCCCGCTCCAGCGTAAAAATTGAGACAGCACCGGACAGGCAGACTGGAAAACCCGGTTCAGCTCCCTCATCGCTGATTCTGGAGGAAATTACCGCCTCATGAAATGGGTAAAGCCGGAAATCAACCAGGCCAGCGTCAAAGCCGCGGCACAACGATATGGCATCGACCTCATCACCGCTTCCATTCTGGAGCGAAGAAAGATCACAGCGCCGGCTCAGGTCAGATACTTTCTTGAAGACGGCACGGACCTCCTGCACAACCCTTTTTATTTCGAAGCCATGGAGGACGCCGTCGACCGTATCCAGATGGCACTCGATGAAAAGGAAAAAGTGCTCATTTTCGGTGACTCGGACACAGACGGTGTCACCGCAACAACACTCCTCTACGAAGCCCTCAAAGACGCCGGTCTCGAAGAACTCCAGTACCGGGTTCCCCAGGGCGAAGAACCCTACGGACTCAGCAAGCAAGCTGTCGACGATTTTTCAGCCGTCGGCGGAACTCTGATCATCACCGTCGACTGCGGCATATCGAATCACGAAGAAGTCCGGCACGCCGCGGAACTCGGCATCGATGTCATTGTCTGTGACCACCACAAACTGCAGGCTGACAAGCCGCCCGCCGCCCTGGCCGTCATCGATCCCAAAATAGAAGGCTGCGGCTATCCATTCAGAGACCTCGCCGGCGCGGGAGTCGCCTGGAAACTCGCGACAGCTGTTAAATTCGGCATGACGGAACTCTACAAACAACCACTCGCCATCCTGCACATCTCGGAAACGCAAGAGGCGGACAGCGAACCAACCTTTATTCTGCAGGCAAAAAAGCTCCACAACCTCGTCCCA
>CAZZJJ010000213.1:0-3055 GCA_964654405.1 uncultured Treponemataceae bacterium | reverse complement strand
GACAAGGCCCACCGCCTCGCCTTCGTTCACCGCAAAGCTGACATCATCCACTGCCTTGAGCCAACCGATTCGTTTTCTAACAATAATTCCTTTTTCAATAGGAAAATAAACCTTGAGATTTCTCACTTCGAGCAAGGGCTGCTGTGTGTTGTTTGCTGAATTCATGCCTGTTCTCCGGAGTTTTCGCTGGTATGGAGCCAGCAACGGACCAACCGTTTGCCACCCTGGCCATCATCCATTTCTGTCTGCGGCGGATACGTTTGCCGGCAAACCGGCAAAGCATAGGCACAGCGCGGCGCAAAAGCGCATCCTGCCGGCAGATCGGCCAGGTTGGGCGGCGCGCCTGGTATTGAATACAACCGTTCGTTCCACGCGGAATCGAGCCGCGGAACCGATGCCAGCAATCCCTTCGTATAGGGATGCTTCGGTTCGCGGAAAAGCGGATCGACCGCTGACTGCTCGACAATTCGCCCTGCGTACATGACTGCGACTGTATCGCACATGCCCGCGACCACTCCCAGGTCATGGGTTATGAGAATCACCGACATGGTTCGGGAATCGGAAAGCCGCCGGATCAAATCCAGGATCTGCGCCTGAATGGTGACATCGAGAGCTGTCGTCGGCTCGTCGGCGATCAACACATCAGGGTTGCAGCCGATAGCCATGGCGATCATCACTCGCTGCCGCATACCGCCTGAAAACTGGTGCGGATATTCCTGCGCCCTTCGTTCAGCGTCCGGTATGCCGACCGCTTTCAGAAGCTCCACGACTTTCTTTTCAGCTTCTTTGCGCGAAAGCCCATGGTGCAGTTCCAGAACTTCTGCTATCTGCACCGATACTTTCAACAGCGGGTTGAGGGAAGTCATGGGATCCTGAAAAATCATCGAGACGCTGCCACCCCGGATCATCTGCAATTCGTTTTCGTTCGCTTCAAGCAGATCCTTCCCTTTCAGCATGATCTGCCCCTCAACGATTTTCCCCGGAGGCGAAGGTATCAGCCGGAGAATGGAAAGATTGGTAACACTTTTGCCTGAACCCGATTCGCCGACAATGCCGAAAATTTCGCCTTTATGAACATCGAACGAAACGCCATCCACAGCCTTGACGGTTCCTGAGGAAGTCATAAAGCGGGTCCCGAGGTTGCGAACGCTGAGCACCGTTTCTTTCTTGTCGAACATCGCTTCCCCCTACTTTATATTTCGCAGCCGCGGATCAAGTATGTCTCGCAAGCCATCGCCCAGAAGATTGAATCCCAGCACCAACCCCATAATGGCAAGGCCGGGATAGAGGGCAGTCCACGGCGCCAGCAGCATCACTTTGCGGGCGCCGCTCAGCATATTCCCCCATGATGGATTCGGCGGCTGGACTCCGAGGCCGAGAAAGCTCAGGGCGGATTCCAGCAGGATAGCGACACTGAGGGAGAGCGAGCTTTGCACGATAACCGGCATCATGATGTTCGGCAGGAGGTGGCGTGAAAGAACAAAACGCCGGTCGGCTCCGCTGGAAAAAGCAGCCCTGACAAATTCGTTATTTTTAATCGCCAGCACTGCGCCTCGGCTCACCCGCGCAAACTGCGGTATATACACGATGGAAATCGCAATAATGACGTTGTAGGTTTTCTCGCCAAGAATAGCCATGACAAAAATAGCAAGCAGTAACGACGGAAAGGAAAATAGAACATCTGCGATCCGCATGATCCAGTGATCCCATGCCCCGCCGAGAAATCCTGCCCACACTCCCATGAATGTGCCGATCGTCGCACCTATCAGGGTTGCTGAAATCGCAATCAGCAAGGATACGCCGGCACCTTTCATGATTCTGGTCAGAATATCGCGCCCAAATTCATCAGTGCCGAAAAGATGCCCGGTCTTAAATGAAGGCGGCTCCATGATATGTGCCACATCCATCTGCAAAGGATCGAAGGGCAGCCAGAACTGTGAAACTGCCGTAATGAGGACATACAGCCCAATGATAATCAGACCAACGAGGGCAATCGGGTTTTTCAGAAGCCTCGACATATCTCAGCCCTCCTTTGTATCAAGCCGAATCCGCGGGTCCACCGCGGCATAGATGAGGTCCGTAATCAAGTTGACCAGGACAAACATCGTTGCGATGATCAGCACGATTCCCTGAATCAGCGAATAATCCCGCTGATAGATCGCGTACAGCGCAAGCCTGCCCATGCCGGGCAGCGCAAAGACTTCTTCGATGACAATGGCGCCTCCAAGAAGGTAGCCTGTATTGAAGCCAGCGACGGTAATGACTGGAAGTATTGCGTTTCTGAGCGCGTGCCGAATGGTGACAACACGCTTGGCCAACCCCTTTGCCTGGGCTGTACGGATATAATCCATCTGCATGACTTCCAGCATGCTGTTGCGCGTGTAGCGCATGATGACTGCCGCCAGCCCGATGCCAATCGCGAGCGAAGGCAGAAAGAGCATTCTGAGGTTTTCAACGGGCGATTTTAGAAATCCGATATAATTTCCCATCGGAATCCACCCGCGGAATCCAGAAAACGCGATAACCATCAGCGAAGCCAGCCAGAATTGCGGCAAAGACAGCCCCAGCAAGCCCGTTATTCGAATCGCGACATCCGTTGCCGGGTTATGTTTCAAAGCTGAAAGAATACCGAGCGGAATACCGATGATCAGCGAAAGAAAGAGCGCGTAAAAAGTCAGCTCCATGGAGAGCGGCAGTCTTTGCAGAATGTCCGGCAGAACCTCGCGGCCGGTACGGAGCGAATACCCCAAATCCCCCTGGAGCAGCCGTCCCAGCCATTCAACATAGAGCACTGGAACCGGCCTGTCTTCGCCGAAAATGCGGCGCAGTTCTTCCATTTGTTCCGGCGTCGCTTCCACCTGTGTTCCCAGATACATCTGCAGAGCCGAGCCGGGTATCAGACGGACAAGAAAAAACACAATTATTGAAACACCAAGCAAAACCGGTATGAGCGAAATCAGTCGGCGGAAAATATATCGACCCATCGGAATTCATCCTCGTACGATATGAAAGAATCGCCAGCTTTGCTGGAGAGCCAGCATGGCCGGCGATTCAT
>CAZZJJ010000212.1:0-3096 GCA_964654405.1 uncultured Treponemataceae bacterium | reverse complement strand
CTCTGCTCAATGATCTGCAAAGCCCGCTTGTTGTCGCAGAAAAAGTTTTTCTTGACGATCTCGACCCGTAAAGCGATCGGTGCTGTCAGCTTGATGCTTAAAACATGGGGAAGGCCTTTCAGGATGGAATAAGCACCCCGTCCCAGCAGGATGCAGTTGTTCTGGTTCGCAGCTTCCAGGATGACCGTCTTCAGAAAATGCAGATAATCATCGCGCTGCTGCGAAAGGGAAGCCCAGAAGCCAGGATTCTTTTCATCATATTTCTGCCGCTTTTCAGGCGAAACTCCGAGCTCGTCCAGTCTTTTTTCAATATCGCTTTTTTGAATCAGCGTATAGCCTGAAATTCTCGCAAGCTCCTCCGCTGTTTCTTCACCGAGGGAAGCAAGCTCACGAGCGATAGTTATAATTGCCATGATTGTACCCTCCTTACCCTTACTGTACGTCGAATTGATGCAGTTGTCAAATAAGAAACCAAGAGCGCGAAGCGGTCCGGTAGAACAGAATTCTGTTCACTGCTATAATCAGCGCGCCATGGACAAACTCGGTGCGCTCGCAGCTTTCGGAACAGCCCTGTGCTGGTCGTTTTCCGCCATATTCTTTGAAAAAGCCTCACGCAAAGTCGGCGCTTTGGCAGTCAACTTCTGGAAAGTCGTCTTCGCGTTCTTCTTCCTCGCACTTGCCGGGACCGTCACCCGCCTGATGCCCTTGCCCTTCGATGCAAGCCCGCGAGCCTGGCTTTACCTTTCCATCTCCGGCATCATCGGATTTGTCATTGCAGATTATTTTCTATTTAACGCTTATGTCATTATCGGAGCAAGAGTTACTGTTATATTCCAATCCCTGACGCCGCTCTTCACCACCTTGTTCGCCTTCCTTTTCCTGGGTGAAACCATGGAACCAATCCGCCTCATCGGGATGGGCGTTGTCGTCATCGGCATTCTGATTGTCGTCATAACGAGGCAGCGGGCGGATGCTGAAAGCCATGCCAGCTCCGGCACGCAAAAAACAAACCGCAAGCCATTGCCGGCCGGCATGATGAAAGGCTATGTCTTTGCCTTTTTTTCTTCGGTATTTCAAGCGCTCGGCCTCATTTTTTCCAAGACAGGCCTCGGATCGTACAACGCGATTTCAGGAACGCAAATCAGAGTCATGATGGCTATCGCCGGCTTCGCCATTCAGGCAGTCCTCATGAAGCAGACCCAGCAGGTGTTTGTCATCCCCAGAAAAGATAAAGCAGTGTTTTCCGCGACCGCTTCCGGTGCGGTTTTCGGTCCCTTTCTCGGTGTCGTTTTTTCCTTGTTCGCCTTGCAGAACACCCAGGCAGGCACCGCCAGCACGCTCATGGCGCTGACACCGATCCTCATCATCCCGCCTTCAGTCATCCTGCTCAAACAAAAGGTGAAAGCCATGGAAATTGTCGGCGCAATTATCGCAGTCTGCGGCGCGACACTCTTTTTCATGCTCTAGGCGTAGGTACGGCCGATCAGAACCAAATATACAATCTTCGTGACACTAGACAAAATTCGAAATACCCTCCACGACATTCAAAATACGGTGTATAATCCTGCTCAAGGAGTACCTGATGAAAGCTCTTGTTAAAAGCAAAGCGGAGCCCGGCCTGTGGATGCAGGACGTGCCGATGCCGGAAATTGGCGACAATGATTTGCTTATCAAGGTAAAAAAAACAGCCATTTGCGGAACTGATGTACATATCTGGAAATGGGACTCATGGGCAGCTAAAACCATTACAATCGGCCAGACTGTCGGCCATGAATTTGTCGGTGAAATTGTGGATATGGGACGATCGGTCTCCGGATATAAAATTGGAGAACGAGTTTCGGCTGAAGGCCATATTGTCTGCGGCGTCTGCCGCGCCTGCCGAGCCGGAAAGCGGCACCTCTGCCCCAACACCATTGGAATCGGCGTCAACCGGGACGGCTGTTTTGCCGAATACGTTTCAGTCCCCTCCTCCAACGCCTGGCACGTCCACGACTCAATTTCCGATGAGCTGGCCGCCATCTTTGACCCCTATGGCAACGCGACACACACCGCCCTGTCATTCGACATGATCGGCGAAGACGTCCTGATTACGGGAGCCGGCCCGATTGGCTGCATGGCAGCGGCAATCGCCAAACACGTCGGTGCGCGCAACGTCGTCGTAACCGACGTCAACCCCTGGCGCCTCGAGCTGGCAAAAAAGCTCGGCGCCACCCGCGCGGTCAACGTCGCCAAGGAATCCCTCAAAGCGGTTCAGAAAGAACTCGGCATGGTCGGCGGCTTTGATATCGGCATGGAAATGTCTGGAAGCCCCCAGGCTTTTGAGCAAATGATCGAAAACATGTACAACGGCGGCAGGATCGCCCTGCTGGGACTTCTGCCGGACGGCGCCGGCATCGACTGGAGCCGCGTCATCTTCAAGGGTCTCTTCATCAAAGGTATTTACGGACGAGAAATATTCGAAACCTGGTACAAGATGCAGGCGATGCTCCTTTCCGGGCTCGACATCAGCCCGGTCATCACCCATCGCTACACCTTTGATGATTTTGAAAAAGGCTTCGCTGCCATGCTCTCAGGCGAATCCGGGAAGGTCATCCTTTCCTTTGATTGATCCGCCATATCTGAATCCACATGTATCGCCGCCTCCGCGAGCCCCAACTGCGGAAGCGGCGTTTTTCTTGTCTGCCAGCTGATACTTTTCCCGCAATATGCTAAAATCCACCTGTGAAACCAAAGCCCCGTGAAAAACAGGATCGATATTTCGAAAAAATACTCCATGAAGCATCGCTCAGCCTGCCCGCCGAAAGCCAGGCGATGCTGGAAAAACTCGCCGCCGTCCTCGATGAAACACTTCCCCTGGATCAGCGCCACCGCCTTGAGCTGAAGCACAGCATCCGCGACCTCTGGGAAGATCTGACCTCTGAGCGGGAGCACCGCACCGCGGAATATTTGAGTTCGCCGCGATACTATCAGGCCTACATCCGCTATTTTCTGCCCTGGAACCTGGTGAGGCTTTCAACCCTCTTTGCCAACCTCGACCTGCCCTTGAGCGCAGATTCCGTCATCATCGACATGGGTTCAGGCCCGCTGACCATCCCG
>CAZZJJ010000211.1:0-3101 GCA_964654405.1 uncultured Treponemataceae bacterium | reverse complement strand
GGATGCCTTTGCCCTTGAACGCGCCAGGCAAAACCGGATTCCATTTCTGGCCTTTCCTTCGCGCTCTTCACTGCCTCGCGAAACCTATGATTCGATTCTGGCACGAACAGCTCTTGCCTTTGAGCCGGATTACATACTGCTGCTTGGATGGATGAAAATCCTGACTTCCGTCTTTATCGATAATTTTCCGGGCAGAATTATCAATCTTCATCCAGCTTTGCCTGGAACATTCCCTGGGACTCATGCGATAGAAAGGGCCTGGGAAGCTTATCAGGCGGGCACAATCCATGTAAGCGGCGTCATGGTTCATTATGTCCCCGATGAAGGTGTAGATTCGGGGCCGGTAATCGGCAAGAAAGAAATTGCGATGACAGGAATCAAGACTTTTGAAGAGTTCGAGCGCATAACGCACGAGACTGAACATGAACTTATCGTCGCAACGCTGCAGAAACTTGAAAAAAACTGGAACAAGCTTTGCGGTAAGGAGATACAAGCATGAAATACGCACTGATTTCGGTGTATGAAAAAACAGGCCTTGAAAAACTGGCAAAAACGCTGACTGGCCACGGCTGGAATATTCTGGCTTCCGGCGGAACCGCAAAACTGCTGTCCGCAGCCGGCATCAGGGTTCGTGAAGTTTCAGATTATACAAAATCACCAGAAATACTTGCAGGCCGCGTTAAAACGCTGCATCCGGCGATCCATGGCGGTATTCTTGCGAGAGGCACTGAAGAGGACCGGCTTCAGCTGGAAAATCTGGGTTTTGAAATGATTGATCTGGTTGTTGTCAACTTGTATCCTTTTGAAAAAACAGTCGCCATTCCCGATGTCAGCGAAACCGAAGCCATCGAGCAGATCGATATCGGCGGCGTTGCCTTGCTTCGAGCCGCTGCGAAAAACCATGAACGTGTAACGGTTGTGTCAGATCCGGCTGATTACCAGTTGATAATCGATATTGTGGAAGCAGGGAAGGAAATTCCTGCGGAATTGAAAAAGAAATTCGCGCTGAAGGCTTTCAGACAGACAGCTTCTTACGATACGGCTATTTCCGACTGGTTCGCAAAACAGGTTGGCGGTGAATTCTCGCGGACTTTCACGCTGAAAGGGTATCATGCCAAAACACTGAGATATGGAGAAAATCCTCATCAGCACGCTGAATACTATTCCGCAGAGCCGGGCGCAGGCATTTTCGGCGGCACTGTGCTTCAGGGGAAGGAACTCAGCTACAATAATATCCTCGATCTCGATGCCGCGTGGCAGGCAGTCAACCGATTCGAGAGACCAGCAGTTGTCATTGTCAAACACCTTTCTCCCTGCGGTATTGCGCAAGCTCCTTTGCCAACAGCGGGCAATGCGGCAGAAAATGCACTAGATGAAGCCTCGCTGGTGTCCGCGCTCACGCAGGCAATTGCATGCGATCCGGTATCGGCTTTTGGCGGCGTGATTGCTGTCAACCGAGAGTTTTCAGGCGAGTGCGCCCGCAATCTTGGCTCGCTTTTTGTCGAATGCATCATCGCGCCAGCCTTTTCAGAAGCAGCAATCGAAATTCTGGGAAAAAAGAAGAATCTGAGACTGGTTGTGCCTGGTGCCTGCAAGCCGCAGAATGAGATTCGTACTGTACTGGGAGGATTCCTGCGGCAGGACATCGATGACGGAGATCCGGAGAACACCACCTGGACCGTCGTCACCAAACGTACACCAACGGCTGAAGAGACCGCCGCCCTCGGTTTTGCCTGGAAAGCCTGCATTTCAGTAAAAAGCAACGCCATCGTCCTTGCGAACACAAACGCAACAGTTGGCATTGGTGGCGGCCAGCCCAATCGCGTCGACTCGGTCAGGATTGCCGTCACCAGAGCAGGTGAGCGAGCCAGAGGATCAGTCCTGGCTTCCGACGCGTTCTTCCCCTTCCCAGACTCTGTGGAAGAAGCCGCCAAGGCAGGGATAACCGCGATTATTCAGCCCGGCGGTTCGATCCGGGATCAGGAAGCGATAGCTGCAGCGGACAGCGCGGGAATCGCGATGGTTGTTACTGGCGTCAGACATTTCAGGCATTGATGAAATTCGAGAATTAGGAGAAAACAGCATGAACCTGCAGAGTGAAAAGCTTTTTGAGAGCGGAATGGCCCTTACCTTTGACGATGTTTTGGTTGTTCCGTCCTACAGTGAATTATTGCCTTCCCAGGTTGACATAAGAACCCGGCTTGCCAAGGACATCGTCCTCAATATTCCGCTCATTTCTGCGGCAATGGATACGGTTACCGAGTCGAGTCTCGCCATCGCGCTTGCCCGCATGGGCGGTATGGGCATCATTCATCGAAACATGTCCCCGGAAAAACAAGCCACAGAAGTGGATCGTGTCAAGCGCTCTGAATCAGGAATGATTCTCGATCCGGTCTGTCTTGAAAAAAACGCCTCGCTGGCAGAAGCCCGCGAGCTGATGCAGAAATTCAAGATTTCAGGCATCCCGATTGTTCAGGGTGAAGAAAAAAAACTGGTCGGCATTCTGACAAACCGGGATATCCGCTTCTGCAAAGATGATGATTTCAAAAAGCCGGTCAGCGAGTTTATGACTTCTGACAAGCTCATCACCGCACGGGTCGGCACAACGTTGGATGAAGCCCGCGATATTCTTCAACGATATCGGATCGAAAAACTGCCGCTCACCGATGAGGCAGGCTGTCTCAAGGGCCTCATTACCGTCAAGGATATTTCTAAAAAGGCGGATTACCCCAACGCAGCGCTCGACAAACTTGGGCGCCTGCTTGTCGGTGCGGCTGTCGGTGTCGGCGCTGACCTGGAAAAAAGAATTCAGCTTCTATCATCGCGGAATGTCGATGCCGTGGTCATCGATACCGCGCATGGACATTCCCGCGGAGTAATCGAAGCAATAAGAAGGATAAAAGCTGTTGTGCCGGGGCTTCCGGTTATCGCGGGCAATGTTGTCACGGCTGAGGGTGTACGAGCACTCGCGCAGGCTGGCGCTGATGCGGCAAAAATTGGCGTCGGAGCCGGCTCAATCTGCACAACCCGCATCATTTCGGGTGCCGGAATGCCGCAGCTTTCAGCCATCTATGAATGCGCAAAAGAAGCCGCGAAATTCG
>CAZZJJ010000210.1:0-3131 GCA_964654405.1 uncultured Treponemataceae bacterium | reverse complement strand
GACAGTCGATCTGGTGCCGCAGGGAACGTTGGCTGAACGCATCCGCGCGGCCGGCTGCGGCTTGGGCGGTTTTCTGACACCGACCGGTGTCGGTACCGAGGTTGAAAACGGCAAGCAGAAATTCGAAATGAATGGCAGAACCTATCTGCTCGAACTGCCGCTGAAAGGCAATATCGCGCTTCTCAAAGCCAGAAAAGCTGATAAAGCCGGCAATCTTGTGTATTCCAAGACCGCGAGGAATTTCAATCCGTTGATGGCAATGGCCTGCGATATCGTTATCGTAGAAGCCGAGGAAATCGTCGAAATTGGATCTCTGGACCCCGACCAGATTCACACGCCATCGATATTCGTCGATTACATCGTGCAGGCATGAGGGAGACAGCAATGGAATATGTTGAAAACAAAGAGATAATTGCGAGGCGCATCGCCCGGTTTTTCAAGACCGGCAATGTTGTCAACCTTGGGATTGGGCTGCCCACGCTGGTAGCGAATTTTGTACCGGCCGGTGAAACCGTCATTCTGCAGTCCGAAAACGGCCTCATCGGTCTGGGACCCGCGCCTGACGCGGATCATGTCGACAAGGACCTTATCAATGCAGGCGCTCAGCCGGTCACCCTCCAGGTTGGCGGCTGCTATTTTGATTCCGCGACAAGCTTTGGAATTATTCGCGGCGGTCATGTGGATTTTACCGTTCTTGGTGTTTTGGAAGTGGACCAGGAAGGAAATCTCGCCAATTACAAGATACCGGGCAAACTGGTGCCGGGAATGGGCGGAGCGATGGATCTGGTCGCAGGCTCGAAAAAAGTGATTGCGGCGACAACCCATTTTGAAAAATCAGGCAGCTCGAAACTGAAACGTCGCTGCGCGCTTCCGCTGACAGCGCAGAAGGAAGTGGATTATGTGGTTACCGATCTCGGTGTCTTTGAAATAAAAAACAACACCTTTGTGCTGACCGAGTATTTTGCACCATATACTCCTGAGTATATTGTCGAAAAAACCGATGCCGACGTGGTGGTGTCTGAACACTGCAAGCTCTCTGATATCTGAGTCATTCACCGCGAGTTGTGAATAAACCGCAACGAACAATACAGAAAAGGGCTGTCCTTCGCGGGCAGCCCTTTATCATCAAATCCAGCACTGGACAAGATTCAGAATAGTCTGAACCGCCAGCGACATTTCGCTGACTGAAGCCCATTCATAGCGGGAGTGGTAGTTGTAGCCTCCGGTGAAAACATTCGGTGTTGGTATACCCATTTCAGTCAGGCGTGAACCATCGGTCCCTCCCCTGATGGGACGCATGCCGTGTTCCGCCCCTGTCATTTCGATTGCCTTGACCAGATTTGAAAGGACATCCGGATGCTTATCCAATTCTTCTTTCATGTTCAGGTATTGCTTTTTGATGGTGAGCGAAACTTTGCCGAGCGGATATTGAGCTTCCACAGTTTTGGCAAATGCTTTGATGGCCTCGATTCTGCGCTCCATGCCTGCGCTGGTAAAATCACGGAGATAAATATCCAGTTCCGCATGCTCCAGCGAACCATTGATTTCTATCGGACAGTAGTAGCCGAACCATTCATCAGTCGCCTCCGGGCTTTCAGAGCGCGGCAGAAGATTTACAAAACTCGCAGCCATCGCAACAGCGTTTGCAAGCTTGCCTCTGGCTGCTCCGATATGGATTACCTGACCTGAAAATTCGGCATGAACCGAATAGGCGGTAAAGCACTCGGATTCGATTTCAGCCGCCTTGCCCCCATCAAAGGTATAGCAGGCGGTGCTTTTTGCTTTTGTGAGAGGGAATTTATCCATACCCTTGCCGGTCTCTTCATCGGGAGTAAAGAAAATTTCAATCGGACCATGCTTGATTTCCGGATGTTTGATCATGTATTCGACCGCAGTCATGATTTCCGCAACGCCAGCTTTGTCATCCGCGCCAAGCAGGGTGGTGCCGTCGGTGGTAATGATTGTGTCGCCGATATGTTCGGTAAGATCAGGATAATTTTTGGGGTCGAGCACATAACCTGCCGAAAGTTCAATGGCATTGCCCTGGTAATCTTTCACAAGCGCAGGCTTGACATTGGCGCCGCTCACGTCGCTCGCAGTGTCCATGTGCGCCATCAAACCGATGCTGGGCTTGTTTTCCATCCCGGGAGAAGCGGGAACCCTGGCAATGAGGTAACAATGGTTGTCGAGGCTAACATCCGCAAGTCCAAGCGCCTTGAGTTCGGATTCAAGCATCCATGCGAGATCCCACTGTCCTTTGGTGGAAGGGATATCTTCAATATGACGGTCGCTTTGGGTGTCAACTTTGACATAGCGGATAAAGCGTTCGACCATCCCGTCGACATAAGGTTTTGATAGAAATTGATTATGGTTCTTCATGATCATATATTATGGCAAGGAATCAGGCAGGAGGCAACAGTATGATGCTGATTAAAAAAATATCGATATGACTTGCTCCTCAGCAGCAAAATTACTATCATTCAACCAATGAATATTCCACACTATCCTGAGTTCGCTCCAATCGATCTGTCCATGAAGGATGCGATGCATCCTGCCTTCAATCTCATCAAAGACGGGATTTCCGAATTTACCTTCGCAAACCTCTATCTTTTCAGGCATGTCTATCATTACAAGGTTTCCATGCTTCCGGATAAGGGCATCGCAATTTCGGGCATCAAGGAAGGCAAAAGCTTTTTTTATCTGCCTTGTTGTTTCGCACCTCCAAATATTTTCGATGATCTCATGGATAAGCATGATTACATGAAAAATCTTTCTGAAAGCCAGGCCCAGGCTCATCGAATAAACCTGGAAGGGCGGGGATATCTGGTTTTCGAAGACCGTGACAATTTCGACTATCTCTATTACCGGAAAGATCTGGCTGAACTTTCAGGCCGTGAATATCATAAAAAGCGGAATCTGGTGAATGGTTTTGTCAGCAATTATGTGTGTGAACAACGCCCTTTGAAAAAGGACAATGTTCAGGATGCGCTTGCCGTTCTTGAAGAGTGGCGCGAGTCCAAGGGCATAGAAGGGGATTACCGAGCGGCGCGTGAAGGTCTTGAGCTCTTCCACGAGCTGGGCATGCGGGGTGCGGTCTTTTATATTGAAAATGCGCCGGTAGGCTGGTGTCT
>CAZZJJ010000209.1:0-3137 GCA_964654405.1 uncultured Treponemataceae bacterium | reverse complement strand
CCTTCTTCAAGCACAGGGGCGACCATGAGATCTTGTCCGAGCAGGTACTGGGAATCGATAATCCAGGCAGCAGGGTCTTCGGGATAGCCCAGGAAGAGCGGCCGCATGACCGGAATGCCGCGCGCGGCGTTTTCCGCTTCGCAGGTTTGGAGATATGGCTTCAAGGCACAGTGGATTTTTGTCATTCGCGCCAGGTGCTCAAGCGTTTCGTCATCTGAATCGAACTGCCAGTTGTCCTTGGGACGGTTGCCTTCATGGGTGCGCATCATGGGGGTGAAAGCCGCGAATTCAGCCCATCGCATGAAGAGCTCTTTGGTGCGCTTCATACCATAGAGGGTTGTATAGCCGCCGATATCCGAATGATGAAGGCCATGCCCGCTCATCGCGGCTCCCAGCGCTGATCGAAGCGCGGAAGGCAGTCCGTCATCGTTGGACCAGTCGACATTCTGATCGCCCGCCCAGAGCAGAGGGCAGTATTTCTGGCTGCCGGCAAAGCCGGCCCGCATAAAGAAGGTGACTTCCTGCCAGGCACCGGCTCTGGTCACCGCTTCATAATTGCATTGTGCCCAAAGGCTTGGCCAGCGGTTGTGCGCGAGAAGCGCGGGGGTGCCATCGTACAGTACGGCATCTGAAGGGAGGTACTCGCCAAAATCGGCCATCCATCCGGATATTCCGAGGTCGATGATATTGGCGACTAGCTGATCCGCAAACCAGCTGAAAGCGGCGGGATTGGTCAAATCGACAATTCCGGCGTAGAACTCTCCAAAATCGACCAGATAGTCTTCACCAGCCTGATTTTTGACCAGATATCCGCGAAGGGACGCTTCTTTGAACATGGTCCAGCCCGCACCGACATAGCAGTTGGCATAGCATAGGAAGCGGATGCCCTGTGAGCGCCATGCTTTGATCTGGCTGTCGAGGCCGGGATATCGTTCACGGTTCCAGATCCAGTCCCAGCGAAGCCGCTGGCCGAAGCTCGTTATATTGATGCCTTCCCAGTCCTGCGCCCAGATCCCGGCGACCGGGACGCCTTTTGCCCGGGCTTTTTCCAGCTTCTGATGGCACACCTCCGTTCCACCTTGAATGCCGAGTATCACGCCGTCATGAGTCCAGTCAGGCAGGACAGGCTGGCGTCCAAAATAGGCACTCATGTCTTCAAGAAGCCCTGCCATATTTTCCTTGTTGAATTGCCGAGATAGCAGCAGCTTTTGTGGCAAATCCCAGAAATACAGGCTGTGCCGATCCGGTTTTGAAAAATCGAATACCGCATAGGCGGAAGTGTCTGCATGGCACCAGTAGCCTGCGCTGGATACAAAACTGGGCTGCGGGAAAAAAGTCCACCAGTAATCGCCACCGGCATTGCCTTGCAGATCCGCTTCCAAGGTGATGCGGGTTTTCTTGTTCCGCCCCACACCCTGCTCGCTCGTCCACAGGGGGAATTTTCGTCCCCGCAAGTCAAAATAGGAAAATTGCTCGCCGCATCCGTAAATGTGTTCTTCAGAATCAGCTGGAAGCACAATTCTATAGCGATTGGGCTGCTGATTGCCTGACTCCTGTGTATCCCCGCTTTTCAGGCTGACTACCAGCCGTCCATCGTTGATTGTGAATTGAGCATCCAGTGAATATCGACTGAAGGCTGAAAAACGGACTTTCGCAAAGCCGGGTCCTGATTCTTCAAGGTTCCAGTCGATGAGGGGCAGTAATTCTTCAATTTCGTCCTCTATGGAGAAATTGCCGCAGTTCATGGTAATGGACTGACTGCCTTTCCCCGCGTAAATGAAGGGCGAATCCGGCATGTGAACAAGCACAACGCGATTATCAAAAAGGAGCCGGAAACCGGCTCCCTTCGTTTCAACTGTCATTGTCGGTACTTTCATAGCAACCTTGTGTTTCATCAGCCTTTTACCCCGCCGGCGGTTATGCCGCGGATCAGAAATTTCTGCATTCCAAGCGTAAAGATAAATACAGGAACCAGCATGAGGGTGCCGGCTGCGCAGACTTGCCCCCAGGTCAGGGTTTCGCCGCCGATGAGTCCATTGATGGCAATCGGCGCCGTTTTGGCCTTTACTCCGGTCAGAATCAGGGCGTAGAGAAATTCGTTCCATGAGTTGAGGAAGGCAAAGACAGCCGCGACAACGAGACCGGGCGCAACAATGGGGAGGAAAATCTGGAAAAAAACGCCCATTCTGCTGCAGCCATCCACCATGGCCGCTTCTTCATACGCCTTGTCCACCGCGGTAAAGAATGGCAGCAGAAGCCAGATGACATAGGGGACGTTGAAGCTCGTATGTGCCAGCGTTATCCCGCCTACCGTATCCCGGATACCGAGATTGGTGAACATGAGGTACAGAGCGATGACCAGTGAAATCTGCGGCAGCATCCTGAATACCAGGAAGCTGTACGCGAGGCTGTTTCTCCAGCCAAAACGGAATCTGGCTATGCCGTATGAAGCCATGGCTCCGATAAGGACTGAAATGCCCGTAGAAAGGAGGCCTATGATGATGCTGTTCTTCATGCCAAGCTGAAAACCGGGATTTTTCAGCACAAGCTCATAGCTTCGTGTTGTCAGCTGAGATAATTTGAAGGGCTGACCGGAAAGAATGATAATGTCTCTTCGGAATCCATTCACAACCGTGATGCCGATCGGGTAAAGCTCGATGATAAGCACAAGAAAAGCGACAATCGCGATAATGGTGCTTGTGAGAATGGTTCGGGTGCGCTTTTTCATCTCAGCCACCTGCCTTTTCTTCAAGTGCGTCCAGACTCATGTTTTTCCTTACCAGCGTGAGCGCAAATACTACGGAAAGAATCAGCAGAAAGATTGCCATGGCGCTGGCCATGCCAACTTTCTGATATCCGAATGCCTGCCGATGCGTGTACAGGGAAAAAAGCATCGTTGATGTCCCCGGTCCGCCTTCGGTCATGACATAGACTTCACTGAAGACGCGCAACGCGTCGATTATTCTCAAAAGAATGGCCGTCAAAATGGTCGGTGTCAGCAACGGGATGATGACGGATCGCAGTTTTTTCCAGAAGCCAGCGCCATCGATTTCAGCAGCTTCAATCATTTCCTGCGGAATCGCGGTGAGGCCCGCGTAGAGCAGCATGAACATGAATGGCCACATACGCCAGATATC
>CAZZJJ010000208.1:0-3137 GCA_964654405.1 uncultured Treponemataceae bacterium | reverse complement strand
GCCTTTTTTTTCGGCACCATGACGGTCATCGTTTTTCTTGGAGTTTTTTTCAGGTATGTTTTGAGCGCTCCGCTCAACTGGGTTGAGGAAACATCGAGGTATCTCATGATCTGGGGTGCCAGCCTAGCGATCAGCATCGGCATATCGCAAGGCGATCATGTCGGGCTTACCATCATTCTTGATGCACTCAAACCCGGTACCGGTAAAAAAGCTCTCATTCTCGCCATCAACACCTTGGTTTTCGCGTTTGTCGTTTTCATGTTTGTTTATTCATGGTTTGCGGCTGTTGAATCGAAAACGCAGATGACGCAGGCGCTCGGAATCAGCATGTTCATTCCCAAGCTTGCTGTTCCTGTCGCGATGCTGCTGTCCGCAATTCAGGTTGTGCTGGCAACGATTAAAGCGCTGAAAGGGTCGGGAGAACCACCAGCCGGATCACCTGGCTATATCGATATTTAACAAGGAGAGCACAGATATGTTTATTTCAGTGGCAGTTGTTTTCTTCGCCCTCCTTGTTCTGGGCATCCCGATTGGGTTTACCCTGGGGATCTCCGGCGTAGTTGGGCTTTTGCTTATGGGTAGCGGTGTAGGCCTTCTTTCCATGGCGCCGCTGCAGTATTTTACCGGGCTGGATATGTTTACGCTGATGGCCATGCCTTTTTTCATTCTCGCTGGCGAACTTATGAACAAAGCGGGCATAACCAAGCGCCTGGTCACCTTTGCTAACGTCCTGGTCGGGCACTGGCGCGGCGGACTAGCTCATGCAAACATCCTCGCTTCAGTCTTTTTTGCAGGCATGACAGGAGCTGCAGTTTCTGACACCGCAGCCATCGGAACAATGCTCATACCCGCCATGGTCGATGATGGTTATGATGTCGATTTTTCTGCAGCTGTAACGGCCGCGTCATCTATTATCGGACCGACAATTCCTCCATCCAACATGATGGTCATCTATGGCTCGCTGATGAATGTTTCCATCGCCGGACTTTTCGCCGCTGGATTTATGCCTGGATTTGTCCTGGCCGGCGTATTGATGATTATGTCCGCTTACCTTTCGTACAAGCGGGGATACCCGAAAGGACCGAAGACAACCTTCAAGGAAAAACTTATTGGCACAAAGAACGCGATTATCCCGCTTCTCATGCCTATTATTATTCTCGGCGGTATTCTTTCCGGGCTTTTCACACCGACTGAAGCGGCTGCTGTCGCGGTATTTTACGCGCTAATTATTGGTTTTTTTGTGCTTAAATCGATCACTCCCAAAGATTTATACCCCATGCTGCTTAAAACCGCGAAAATAACGGGAAGTGTTTTCCTGATCATCGGCGCTGCATCGATTCTGAGCTGGGTACTGGCCATCAATCAGGTACCCCAGGCTATCGCCGCATTCCTCCTCCGAACCACTGGGAACCCCAAACTAATTCTGCTCATGATTCTCATTTTGATGTTGATTGTCGGCATGTTCATGGATATAGCGGCAGCCTTAATCATTCTTGGCCCGATTCTTCATCCAATCGCAGTCGGTATAGGAATTGCTCCTATCCATTTCGGCATTATCATGGTTCTCTCTCTGAACATTGCCCTGATGACACCGCCGGTCGGTGCCTGCCTTTTTGTTGCCTGTTCGATCTCGAAAATCTCTCTAGCGCGGCTGAGCAAAGCAATCTTTCCCTTTATCATCATGGAAGTCATCGCCCTTTTCGTAGTCGCCTACATCCCTGAAATATCGCTTTTCATTCCGAGACTTCTCGGATTCGCGTGATTGTGATAGAATAGTTTCGTTTTATTGAATCAGAAAAGGCCGCGTAACGCGGCCTTTATACTGAAAATTCTGCATATGAAAACCTGGTGCCTGTTCACCAATTTTTTTCAGGAGGAATCATGACGAAGGAAAACATGCAAAAGTTTATCGACGAGCTGCGAACAAAAAACATCAACATGGCAGGAAAAGACTTTCTGCTGACTTGGGAAAAATCCCGGGATGAAATTGACGCGACATTCTTGGTCGCTGACCTGCTCAGGGCAATGCGGGAAAATAATATCAGTCCACGCATCTGGGATTCCGGCATCGCAGTATCCAACTTCCGTGACAATTCGACACGGACCCGCTTTTCATTTGCCTCAGCGAGCGACCTGCTCGGTCTTTATATCCAGGATCTCGATGAAGGAAAAAGCCAAATCGCCCATGGCGAAACTGTCCGCGAAACCGCCAACATGATCAGCTTCTTGACCGAAGCAGTTGGTATCCGCGACGATATGTATCTCGGCGAAGGAGATACATATCAGCGCGAATTCGGTAAAGCCCTTGATGACGGTGTTGCGGCTGGCGTTCTGCCGTCCAGGCCAACCATTGTCAACCTTCAGTCGGACATTGACCACCCGACTCAGTCCATGGCGGATTTCCTTCACCTTGCGCATTATTTCGGCGGGATCGATAAACTGAAAGGCAAAAAAATCGCTATGTCCTGGGCTTATTCGCCTTCATATGGAAAGCCGCTCTCAGTCCCCCAAGGTATCATTGGACTTGCCAGCCGGTTTGGTATGGAAATTTCTCTTGCCTACCCTGAAGGCTATGACCTTATTCCCGAAGTTGTCGAACTTTCAAAGAAACAAGCCAAGGAATCCGGCGGGTCCATGAGCGTCACCAATTCTATGGATGAGGCTTTTAAAGACGCTGATATTGTGTACCCGAAATCATGGGCACCTTTCGATGTTATGCAGCGCCGCGTCCCACTCCTCCACGCTGGAGATAAAGACGGCCTTAAATCACTTGAAAAAGAATGCCTTGCGAACAACGCGAAATTCCAGGACTGGGAATGCACTGAAGAAAAAATGAAGCTCACAAAGGGCGGAAAGGCTTTGTATATGCACTGTCTGCCCGCTGATATCACTGATGTGTCCTGCAAAGCTGGTGAAGTTGCAGCAAGTGTCTTCGACAGGTACCGCGACGATACGTATCGGGAAGCTAGCTATAAGCCTTACATTATTGCGGCGATGATTGTGCTGGGAAAATTCAAGAACCCGGCGGATGTTTTAAAGGCACTGATTGACCGTGGCACCATCAGGTCGTGGGGTCTCTAATTAGTGTTTCCAATCTTGTGCTGAATTTGAATCAAAATTGAAGGTTTTGCGCGTAT
>CAZZJJ010000207.1:0-3144 GCA_964654405.1 uncultured Treponemataceae bacterium | reverse complement strand
AACTTTCTGTTCCTTGTCGCTGAATGAATCCATCAGAGAATGAATCAGGTAAAGGCAGCTGTTTTCGCTCATGATTCTTCCTTTTATAGCCCTAAGTGTATGCAGAAGTGATCGAAATGTAAAGCTCGGCATGAAAAAAATAATCTTAAAAAAGGAAAAAACTTTCAAATTTTCCTTGACTGAATATAGAATATGCCTAATACTATTTTCTGGATTATAATTTTTATTATTGAAGGAGGCCTTCATGAAAAACAAGCTTACAGCTCTCGTGCTTCTGCTTGCGGTAGTTTTGGGAGCTGGTGCGCAGACAAAAGAGATCCGTGTTCTGCTCGCCAATCATCCTTACGGTGATCTTCTTAAAACCATGATTCCCGAATATGAAAAAGCGACCGGAGTCAAGGTTAATGTTGAGAGTCTGCAGGAAAGCCAGCTGACAACCAAGCTGACCACCGAATTTGCGACAAATTCCTCGACAGCAGACGTGTTCATGACCCGTCCTCTGCAGGAAGGCAAGATGTTCTACAAGAACGGCTGGTATGAGCCGCTTCCTTCCTATGATTTCTCAGACTTCCCGGCCAATGCCATGGATGTCGCGAAATTTGGAAGCAAGCCGTATCTGGTACCGCTCGTAACTGAGTGGCAGGTCATGTACTATCGCAAAGACCTCTTCAAGAAAGCAGGACTGGCAGTACCAACAACCTTTGAAGAACTCGAGAAAGCCGCAAAAGCGCTTCACTCTGCTGATGTAGCAGGTTTTGCCTCGCGAGGGAAGGGTGCTGCAGCGGTCACTCAGATTTCATCCTATATTTACAACTATGGCGGACTTTTCCTGGATAAGGGAAAGGCGGTATTTGACAGCAAGCAAGCACTCGACGCATTTCGCTTCTATGGTAAAATGCTCGCCAACTATGGTCCTGCCGGCGTAACCAGCATGTCCTGGGAAAACATCATGCCGTTGTTCCAGGCTGGAAAAGTTGCGATGTGGACCGATGCATCAGTGTTTTACGGACAGATTGTCGATCCGACCAAGAGCCAGGTGCCCGCTGAAAATGTAGGTATTGCAAATCTGCCGGCAGGTCCCAGCGGCAATCATCCTTTCATTGTTGTTTCCTGGGGAATGGCCATCGCGCGGCAATCCAAGAACAAGGCGCTCGCGCTCGATTTCATCAAATGGGCGACCAGCAAGGAACTTGCCAAGAAAGCTCTAATCAGCAATATCACGATGGCGAGAAATTCAGCATGGGCGGATCCCGAAGTACGAGCAAAAGTAAATCCTGATCTCATCACAACTCAGGCTTTTGCCGCAAAAAATGGTTTCCCCTATGACCGACCCTATATGTCCGCAGTCGGCAATGCCCGAGATCTGATCGGCGAAGTCATCATCGAATCCATCAATACTGCCGGAGCTTCAGCGAAACTGGAGCAGCTCGCCAAACAGAAAGTCCAGGCTGTAAACGAACTGCTTGAAGACACCGGCGAATACGGCGTCTATTGATTTATCTTTGGCTCTATAAAGCTTTCTGACAAGACAGCGGAGACTCATGACGGGTTTCCGCTGTTTTTCCTTGATATTACGTAAAATCTGGAGGAGCTCATGTCGAAAGGCGGCTTTGTTGAGCGCAATCTGAAAATTCTGTTTCCGCTGCCCGCTGTAACCTTCGTCGTGGTTATGATGCTATTTCCGGTTCTTTATACGCTCTTTCTGAGCTTCACCAACTGGAATTTAACCTCGGGAATGCCATTGAACTTCGTCTGGTTCCGCTCATACCTGCGTGTTCTCAAAGAACCGCGCTTTTTAAGTGCCATAGGCAGAACTTTTTCCTTTACCGCAATAGCGCTGAGCGCCGAAACCTTGCTCGGTCTCGCACTCGCCCTGCTTTTGAACCGCGAATTCAAGGGCAAGCCGTTGATGAAGCTCATTCTGCTGCTTCCGCTTGTTGCAACACCGGTAGCTATCGGCATCGTGTGGAACCTCTTCTTCGATCCGACAATCGGACTTGCCAATTTTGTCCTGACCCAGCTCGGCTTGCCGAAGTCATCATGGGTTTCCAGCTCCGCTACCGTCATTCCTTCATTGGCGCTTGTTGACATCTGGCAATGGACGCCGATGATCACCCTGATTGTCCTAGCCGGACTTGCCGCGCTTTCACAGGAACCCTATGAGTCGGCGCGGGTGGATGGTGCCAGCAATTTCCAGATTTTTTCCCATATCACCCTGCCCATGATTGCACCTACCTTGCTGACCGCCATGATCCTTCGAGCCATAGATGCATTGAAAACCTTCGACATTATCTACGCAATGACTGGCGGCGGTCCCGGCTATGCTTCGGAGACCATGAATGTCATGGCCTTTAAATACAGCTTTGAATATTTCAGGATGGGTCAGGCTTCGGTCATCCTTGTGTTTCTGTTTTTACTGGTGCTTCTGTTGAGCATCGTCATCATGCAGGTGCGTAAGCACTTCGAACTCTAGGAGGCAGACATGCGAGTATCACCTGCACGGAAAATCATTTTTGCCATTGCACTCGTCGGTATCGCCGTTCCGGTTCTTTTTCCCTTTCTCTGGATGCTGGCTTCTTCTTTCAAAACCCAGGTAGACATTGTTTCCTGGCCGCCAAAGCTCCTTTTCAGCCCAATAATCGGCAACTACATCAAGGTTTTCGCCGAGCAGAACTTCCTCAAGTATTTCATAAATTCCTCGATTATCGGCATTGCAGCAGTTTCGTTTTCCCTCCTGCTCGGTCTGCCAGCCGCCTATTCCATTGCCCGTTTCAGACAGCAGAAATTGTCAGTGTTCATTCTGATTGCCCGCCTCATGCCCGGCATTTCCTTCCTTATGCCCTGGTATATCATTTTCTCGCGCTTGCATTTGATGGACAGCTATGTAGCGCTGGTACTTTCGCACATGCTCATAGCCCTGCCGATTGTCGTCTGGATTATGACCAGCTATTTTGAAACCGTCCCAGTGGAAATGGAAGAATCAGCCATGGTGGACGGTGCAACTCGTCAGAAAGCGTTTATGGCCATCATCCTTCCCGTTTCAGGGCCTGGGATTGTCACTTCGATTACCTTATCGTTTATTTTTTCATGGAACAACTTCATGTTTTCTCAGGTTTTGAGCATGGAAAAAACCAAAACATTGCC
>CAZZJJ010000206.1:0-3147 GCA_964654405.1 uncultured Treponemataceae bacterium | reverse complement strand
TATGCCATGTCGGTTATCGTGGCACGCGCACTCCCCGATGTCCGGGACGGGCTCAAGCCGGTGCATCGGCGTCTGCTGTTCGCCATGGAAGAGCTGGGTCTGCGCAATAACGCATCAACCAAGAAAAGCGCTCGAATTACCGGTGATGCGATGGGAAAATACCATCCGCATGGCGACCTTTCCTTGTACGACGCTTTGGTTCGAATGGCACAGGATTTTTCGCTTCGTTATCCGCTGGTTTATGGGCAGGGGAATTTTGGTTCGATTGACGGCGATCCGCCTGCAGCCAGCCGATATACTGAAGCCAAGCTTTCACGGCTTGGCGAAGAAATGCTCGCCGACCTGGACAAGGAAACCGTAGATTTCATTCCCAACTACGACGAATCTCTCAAAGAACCCAGTGTCCTGCCATCAGCGTTTCCAAACCTGATTGTCAACGGCTCGTCGGGCATCGCAGTCGGTATGGCCACCAACATGGCACCGCATAATCTTGTCGAGGTCGCCGAGGCAATCGCTGCCTATATAGAAAACCCAGACATCGATATCGATGGTTTAATGCGTTTCATCAAGGGTCCCGATTTCCCAACGGGCGGCATCATCTATGGCCGCTCCGGCATCCGAGACGCTTATGAAACGGGCAGGGGAAAGGTCATTGTCCGCGGCAAGTTTATTCTAGAGACCTTGAAAAGCGGCAAAGAGCAGATTGTTTTTACCGAAATTCCCTACGCGCTGAATAAAACCACGCTGATTACGCGAATCGCGGATTTGGTGCGTGATAAAGTGCTGGAAGGTGTGTCGGATCTGCGCGATGAAAGCGATCGTGAGGGTTTGCGCATCGTTCTCGAGCTGAAAAAAGGCGCAATTCCCAAGCTGGTTCTGAACCGGCTGTTTACCCACACACCGCTGCAGTCAACGTTCGGCATCATCAATCTGGCACTGGTTAAAGGTAGACCTAAGTGTTTATCCTTAAAAGAATTAATTCATTATTTCGTAAAACATCGGTTCGATGTTATAACCCGGCGGTCGCAGTTTGAATTGCGGAAGGCTGAAGAGCGGGCGTATATTTTGCGCGGCTTGGTAATCGCTCTGCAGAATATCGATGAAGTAGTGGCTATCATCAAGGCCAGCAAGAATGTCGAGATCGCAAGGACAGCACTGGAAAAGCGGTTTGAACTGTCGCAGGCGCAGGCGCAGGCGATTATTGATATGCGTCTCGGCCGGCTGACCAGCCTTGAGACTGAAAAGCTCATGGCCGAATTGAATGAAATCGAAGCACGGATTGCCTATCTCAAGGAACTGCTTGCCAACGATGCCAGGATTCTCGATGTTGTTAAAACAGAAACGCTTGATATAGCAAAGAAATACGGTGATAACCGGAGAACTGAGATCGTTGCCAACAATGTCGAGCAGATCAATATCGAAGACCTGATAAAGCCGGAAGAGATGGCAATTCTGATTTCCAACAAGGGTTTTATCAAGCGGGTTTCGGTGCATCTGTACCGCTCGCAGGGCCGCGGCGGGAAAGGTTCAAACTCAGCCAGCCTGATTGAAGACGATTTTGTTGAACAGCTGTTTATTGCCAATACCCATGATTATCTCATGTTTATTTCGAGCGCGGGCAAGGCATACTGGCTGAAAGTGCATGAAATTCCTGAATCAAGCCGACAGGCACGCGGCGCGCATATCAAGAGTCTGCTTGCCATCTCCCCGAATGAGGAAATATCAGCGGTTATCGACTTCAAAGAGTTCTCTGATACGCAGTTCCTGCTGATGGGCACCTTAAAAGGCGTCGTCAAGAAGGTTGCAACTCGGGATTTTGTGAATGCAAAAACGCGCGGTATCATCGCAATCCATCTGGATGAAGGCGACGAACTGGTTTCAGCATGTCTGACGGGAGGCTCTGACCAGGTTGTTCTGATTACAAGAAAAGGGCAGGCGCTGAGGATTCATGAAGAGCAAGTGCGGGTTATGGGACGGGCTTCCCGCGGTGTCCGCGGCATCATGCTGGCAGAAGATGACGAGTTGACAGCCATGCTCCGTGTCAATGACGAAGAAACCATGCTGCTGGTGACCGCAAACGGCTACGGCAAGCGGGTAGCATACGATAATTTCAATCCTCATGGACGCGGAACACGCGGCCAGATGATTTATGTACCCGATGATGTGTCAAGCGAAGTAATTGGCGCTATTTCGGTCAGCAGCGATGATGAAATCATGGTGATTACCTCAATGGGGAAAACCCTCAAGATTGAAGCAGAATCTGTTCGTATTTTGGGTAAGAACGCCCGCGGTGTCCGCGTTGTGAATATCGATCCGCCGGATTATGTCATCGGATTGGATAAAATTGTCCGGGAAGAAGACAAAAAGCAGACCGGGGATGAAACTTCAGATATTGTGTTTGATGAATCGCCGGAAGATTCGATTGAAGCCGTCCCTGAGAATGAATCCTTAATCCTTCCCGTAGATACAGAAGGCGGAGACAATGATAGCGCTGAAGACCAAACAGCCTCCGAAGAATCAGAACTGGAATAAGGTTTAAACAATTATAATGTTCGGAAAGATAAGCTCTTTCAAACCCAACCGGGTTCTGGAAGAGCTTTTTTATTGAGAAATACATTGTATGGCTTTATCTGCCCCGATGTTTGCATAGTATTGAATAAAAAATATTCCAAAAATGGCTGAAATCCTATAATCAATAATCACAGGCAAAGCAGTGTTTCACGTGAAACAAACGGAGTGCGGGCTCTTGCAGCCGTCATAGTCAAAGAGATTTTTATTTTATGGGCATGGCTGTATATGCAAAATCTAAGGTGGGCAGTGTTTCACGTGAAACATTCGAGAGATTTTGCTGAGTCGAAGATACGTAATTAAGGTTTGGCGCTTTTTAAAACCCCGGACAGCCGAAAATATAGTTGCAGTTACTTGCGGCGCCTCAAAACCGCCGCAAAATGCTCGCAAAATGCATCCATTTTTTGAACGACTAAGCGCAGGTGATAGCCTTAAAATGACCGCTCAAATGAATATTCGATAAAATCAATCAATACTCGGGATGCTTGGGCGTTAAGAGAAGTGGAACGCAATATTGTTTCTTCGAGTGCACCAAGAGCAGTTTTTGCATAGTCGATCATCATTGACCGCACCTTATCT
>CAZZJJ010000205.1:0-3160 GCA_964654405.1 uncultured Treponemataceae bacterium | reverse complement strand
ACATGGCGTTCCATCAAGGCTGAGTATGAAAAGCTTGCTTCGCTGGGGGCGGGAGCCAAAAGCAAGCCGGTTGTCCTGCTGAATGGTCCTTTCAGCGGAACCTGGACGGTCCCAGCCGGTGAAAGTTACATGGCTCGAATGCTCGCGGACGCGGGCGCCAACTATCTCTGGGCAGATACAAAGGGAACCGGGGGACTTTCGCTGTCGGTGGAGGCTGTGTTTGAAAAAGCTCTGGCAGCTTCTGTCTGGCTTCAGCCGAGCTACGCGGCGATGTCGCTCGCCGATGTCAAAGCCATGGATCCGAGGTTTTCAGCGATTCCCGCTTTGAAAAACGGGCAGGTCTGGAACAACAATCTTCGGATGAGTCCCCAGGGGGGCAATGATTATTTTGAATCGGGTTTCATGAAGCCGCAAGTAGTTCTGGCAGACATGATTGCCATCCTGCATCCAGAGCTGATGCCGGGGCATGAATTCGTCTACTATCGAAAATTGAAATGATCCCGAAGCGCGGCGCGGTATTATGAAATCCAAACGGCTTTTTACAATCCTTTTTGCCGGGATTTTCCTCCTGCTGCTGCTGGATATCAGCATCGGCTCGGTCAGAATTCCCCTGCAGGAAGTTGGAAAGGCATTGTTCGGCGCTTCAGACCGTGCGGAATGGAACACGATTGTCAGAATTTTCAGAGTTCCAAAGACACTGACAGCACTTCTGGCTGGCATGGCGCTTGCCGTTTCAGGGCTCATTCTGCAGTCTGTTTTTAAAAACCCGCTCGCAGGGCCGGATTCCCTTGGTATTGGGTCAGGAGCTTCCCTGGGGGTAGGGTTCCTGATTCTGGCGACCGGCAATACGAGCTCCGCGCTTTTGGGCGGGCTTGCGACATTTGGGTATGCCGCGCTGGTAATAGCGGCAAGTGCGGGTGCAGGGCTCGTGCTTGCCCTCATTCTGTTTCTTTCACGGAAATTTGAACGCGGGGTTACTTTGCTGATAGTCGGCTTGCTGATCGGCTATTTGACAGGCAGTCTCGTGTCGCTTCTGATTTTTTTCGGAACGCCGCAAAAGGTTCAGCTCTACATGGGCTGGACCTATGGTTCGTTTTCAGGTGTCAGGCTAGGCGAATTGCCGGTTTTCAGCCTGGCGATACTTGCTGGGCTCCTGCTGACAGTCTCGTCATCCAAAGCGCTCAATGCGTTTATCATTTCCGATACGTTTGCCCTCACCCTGGGTATTCAGGTCAGGCAGGAGCGGACAAAACTGCTGGCAGCAGCGGCTTTGCTGGCGGGGAGCGTGACGGCTTTCTGCGGTCCGATCGCCTTTCTCGGCATCGCCGCACCGCAAGCCGCACGCCGTGTGTTTAAAAGTTCAGACCATGCAGTCTTGCTGCCGGGCACCCTGCTCACCGGCGCTGTCATCGCACTGGTCGCCGATATCGCGTCCCAGCTGCCGGGAGGCGGAACCGTGCTTCCGATCAATCCGCTGCTTGCCTTGATTGGGGCGCCCTTTATTCTCGCGATATTTGTCCGAGGTTCTGCGGCAGGAGGCGGCGAACCATGAAAATTGAATCCCAAAAACCGCTGAATCCTTCGGGAACCGGCCGATCGGCTCCTTATCGGCATATTCCGGGTCTGCCTGATCGCACCAGTGAGCAGACTAAGCCGAATTTGCCTGCAGAACAAATAAGAACTTCGCAGGTTGTGCTTTCCGCCAGCAGCCTTGCAATCGGGTGGGGAAAAGGTAAAAAACAACATTTGCTCTCCGAAGGTATTTCACTTTCTGTCCAGGCAGGCAACCTGACGGTACTGGTCGGGCCGAACGGCTCGGGAAAATCCAGCCTTCTGCGGACGCTGGCGGGACTCCAGCCTATTTTGCACGGCGACATTCTGCTTGAGGGCAGGCCCTTGCGACAGCTCAGCGCTGAAGAACGCTCCAGAAAAATTGCTTGCGTGTTCAACGAGCGAATGGAAACCGGCTATTTTTCAGTTTTTGATATTGCGGCTTTTGGCCGGTACCCTTATACCGATTCCCGGAACCGGCTTTCATCCGATGATCGCGAGCATGTTATACAGGCGCTCGATGCGGTTGGGATGACTGCCTTCCAACAGCAGGCGTTTTCCTCGCTTTCCGACGGGGAAAAGCAGAAAGTCCTGATTGCACGGGTAATTGCGCAGAATACGCCGATTTTGATCCTCGATGAGCCGACCGCCTTCCTCGATGCGCCTTCGCGGATAGAAATTTTTTCGGTTGCGGCGCGGCTGGCGCACGCATCCGGAAAGGCTGTCATACTTTGCACGCATGAAATCGAATTAGCACTGCACTACGCCGATATGCTGTGGATTATGGATCGGGAGCACCGCTTTACCGCCGGCGCTCCTTCGATTGTTGCGTTTACCGGGGCAATCAACCGCGCCTTCGCGACGGCAACAACACGGTTTGACCCTGCAAGCGGAACCTTTAAAATCATAGAAAAGCATGATTTCGGGCGCGGGAAGCACCCGGACATGCCTTAGAACTTGTATCCGAACCGCCTGAGAAGCGCTTTTCGGGCTGATTTGTCGTTTTCGCTCTCGACCCCTTTCGGAGACGCCCCATCAATGACGCCCATAATACCGCTGCCCTGTTCCGTGGTTGCACGCACAACCTGAACCGGGTTGGCGGTCGCGCAGAATATCCGGCATACTTCAGGGCATGCCTTGATTCTGTCGAGCACATTGATCGGGAAACAGCCAGGTCCCAGCAGAAGGTAGAAGGTGTGACCGGCCCCGACCGCCAGCGCGAATTCCTGCGCCGCGGCTACCAGTTCGGGGTCTGTTCCTTCGGTTCTGACCAGGCAGGGACCGGAAGCTTCATTGAACGCCAGGCCGTATTTGGCGCCCGGCACTGAATTTGCCAGTATCTCGGCAATATCTTCAACGGTTTTGATAAAGTGCGACTGCCCCACAATAACATTGCAGTCCGCGGGAATCGCAAGCTGGACATAATCAAGCTGCATGGTATGACCTCCTTTCGGCGCTGATTCAGCCTTCTGCGGGCTCAGGTTTTTCTTTCGGCCAGCCTACCGGGGCCGCGTACAACGCGAACATATCTTCCCCATCGAGCCCAAGGTAACTATCGAGTTTTTCCTGGTTATAGGCGCCGATGGCACAGGTTCCCAGCCCCAGGGAT
>CAZZJJ010000204.1:0-3161 GCA_964654405.1 uncultured Treponemataceae bacterium | reverse complement strand
CCCGCCACCTTGTTTCCGTCATAGACAGCATGAAGAACGGGATTCTCGTATTTGACGATAAAGACAGGATTTCCGTATGCAACGAAGAAGCACGCGCCTTGCTGTCCATCAGGCCGGGCAAAATTCTGGGCTCAAGCCTTGCCAGCGTTGTCCGCAACCCTGAGATACTCGAGTTTCTGCAATGCCGCTGCGGCGAGGATGAGGCGGAAATGCAAAGCCAGGACAACAGGATCCTGGTCCGCCGATTTGACCTTGGGGACAGCAGGCACACGGTCGCCACGATGCGGGATATCACCGAATATGAGGCGGAAGCGGCTCGCCTGGGCCGGGAGTATCGCCGCCGGGGCCACGTCGCGAAATGGACCTTTGCCGATATCCGGGGTGAAAGCGAAGGAATCCGCCGGGCCAAGCGGATCGCGGAACGCCTGGCCAAAACAGACCTGTCCATTCTGATTTACGGTGAGTCCGGAACCGGGAAAGAGCTCTTTGCCAGCGCCATCCATGCGGCGAGCGGCCGTGCGAACGGCCCCTTCCTCGCGGTAGACCTCGGTGCGCTTTCTGATGATCTGATAGAAAGCGAGCTGTTCGGGTATGAAGAGGGGGCGTTTACCGGCGCCAAAAAAGGCGGCAAGGCGGGGCTTTTTGAGCTGGCTGACGGCGGGACGATTTTTCTTGACGAAATAGCGAATATCACTCCCAAAGTTCAGCAAAGATTGCTGAGAGTTTTGCAGGAAAAGGAAATAATGCGAGTGGGAAGCGCTGAAATCAAGCGCGTCGATGTCCGGGTCATCGCGGCAACCAATGAAGATTTGTACGCGCTGGCATCGCGGGGCCAGTTCCGGGAGGATCTTTATTTCCGCCTCAAAATGGGCTTTTTGCGAATTCCGCCCTTGCGCGAGCGCCGTTCGGATATCCCTTCGCTGATCGAATACTTTCTCAAGACGGACAGTCAGGAAGAAGTTGAAATCGATCCCGAGCTTCTCACGGTGCTAGCAGAGCGGCCCTGGCACGGCAATGTCCGGGAGCTCAGGAACACGATTACTTACCTGCTGGCGGTGCGGGACGGCCCCCGGATTGGTTTGGAAGAATTGCCTGACAGCGGCTATTTTGAAGCGAACAGCGCTCCTGCTGACAGAGAACTTTCCATCGAAGGTCAGGAGTCACGAGGAGCCGGGGCGGCTGATCCCTTTGACTCGCTCGACCGGTCTATAGTTGCGGTGATTCATGAGCTGGTTTCGCGGGGGAGAACTGCTGGCCGCGGTGCAATAGCGAAAGCGCTTGCACAGCGAGGCTTTGCATGCGGTGCGGGAACCGTCCGTGCCAGGCTTGAAAAACTTGCCGCCATGGGATTTGTCAGCTCGTCCCGCGGGAGAAGCGGAGCCCGGATTACGGAACAGGGACGAATTCGATTTGGACAAAAAAAGGCTTAAAAAGGTTATATTGGGCTATATATAAACCCAATAAAACCAATGGAGACATGAATGGCGGGTGATTTGGTTATAGCTGGCGGCGCTCTGGCGAGTCACGCCGATGATGTTTTCAATATATTTATCGAACTTGCGGGCGGTACTTCAGCAAGGTTCGCCGTTTTGTGTGCGGCTTCGGGCAATCCCGCTGCAAGCTTTTCGAATTTTGCGAGCAAGCTCGAAGCCCTTGGAATACCCCGGACGCATATTGAACTGTTGGAAGTCTCTCCAGTTGTGCCTGGTTGGGAGCGGGGTGCCTGGGCGGAATCGGAAATCCGGAAACTTGCTTCCGCTGACGGGCTTTGGATGACAGGAGGAGATCAGAGCCGGATAACAGCCAGTCTTTTTAGCAAGCTGGGCGATAATAGCCTTCAGACAAGCCCTCTGCTGGACCTTCTTCGCGAGCGGAACAGTGTCTCGCACGCCGATGGAGGAATCGCGGTTGGCGGCTCCAGCGCAGGAGCCGCGGTCATGAGCGATCCCATGATCTGCGCCGGTACGAGCCTCGGTGCGCTGAATCTGCCGCTTTCGGACAAACCCGGTGACGGCGAGATCAGCGATGCGCTGTGTCTCGCGCCGGGGCTGGGGCTTTTCAGAGAAGGTATTGTGGACCAGCATTTCGATACACGGGCTCGGTTTGCTAGGCTTTTAACAGCGGCGATGACCGAGCCGCGGGAGCAAAGGAGGCTGGCTTTCGGGATTGCCGAAGACACGGCGCTTATCCAGCAGGGTTCTGCCAAAACCCTCTCGGTGGTCGGGAAGGGCGGTGTTTTTGTGATCGATACCCGCGTCGCAGAACGGAGTCAGCTGGCAGATGGGAAGTCTGAAATCACAGGCGGCATTTTCCACTACTTGACGGAAGGTGATTTTTATTCAATATCAGATAAAGAATTAGATTTTTCAGCCAAACGAAGAATCCTATCGACTGAAGCCGGATTCGCAGTTCCCCGGCCGATCGCGGTCGGCCCTCTTTCACCGTATGGCGATCTTGCGTCTTTTGTGTGCCGGATGCTGATGGACAACAGACCGGAAGAACTGTTCCGCGACCCGGCTACCGGCTTGCCATGTGTCCGCGGTCTGCTGTGCGATTCGATTCCCGACTGGAGTGCATTGAACGTACAAAGCGAATCCAATCCGGTGTTTTCCGGCTGGGAAATTTGCTTCATGCGGACTGACGGGCAGAATTCAGGCAGAGAATCCAGCCTTTTTTATGACGAAATCAGGGATGCCTACTCTTGCTCGAATATTCCTTTCAGAATTTTCCGTTTCTCTGCCCATTTGGTATGATTCCTGCAAAGAAATCATGAGATGAGGAGGCTCTCATGAAAAGAAGATATTTGATAGTGGCACTGGGTCTGGCGCTCTGCGCGCTTGCCGCGGTCGGTGCTCAGGATCGCTATAATGCGACCTACACGGCGGAAGGTTCTTCACTTCGGTATTTTTACACCCCGGACACGACGGATCAGCGAATCGCCGCAAATACGCAGGACGGTCTGGTGGAACAGGATCGGTTCGGGCGCTTTGTTCCCTCACTCGCTGAGCGCTGGGAAGCCAGCCCTGACTCCAAGGTATGGACATTTTACCTGAGAAAAGGCGTGCCCTGGGTAGATTCCAAAGGACAGAAGACAAAATATGAAATAACAGCCGATGACTTTGTAGAAGGTTTCCGCTATGTCGCTGATCCCAAAAATGGTA
>CAZZJJ010000203.1:0-3172 GCA_964654405.1 uncultured Treponemataceae bacterium | reverse complement strand
ATGCCGGCGATTCTTGCCATTGTTTTCATCGCGCAGAAAGATGCCTTGCGGGAAATTTCCGGATTACTGGCACCGATGCTCCAGGGACCGGCGGGCTATCTGGTGCCGGCTGGTTTCGGTGCTTTTCTCGGTTCATCCACCAGCATCGCCTGCACCTCGGTTTCCCGGGACGCAAAAACCATACCCTTTATCCGTTCTCTCCCTATCACTCCGGGCAGCTATTTTCTGGCGAAATTCGTGCATGCGGAAACCTTTTCTGTTCTCGGCGCGCTCTTCGGGTGCCTTTCCGGGTTGTATCTGCTGAAAAACGGACTTTCCGACACGCTGATGGCGTTTGCGCTTGCCCTGCTGTTCACAACTGCCGTTAACATCTACGGGCTCTGGCTGGATACCGCGAATCCGCGGCTCAGGTGGGACAATCCGATTGCCGCGCTGAAGCAGAACCCGAATTCGATCATAGTAATCCTGCTGGTTATGGGTCTGGTCGGTGGGCTCGGCTATCTTTCATCCATCCTGAAGCTTTCTCGGGCTGGCTATTTTCTGGTGTACGGCGGCATTCTGCTGGCGCTCGACATTGCGGGAGCAGTCTTCTTCGGACGCTATGCCGCCAGACGAATGGAGTACCTGGAATAACCGGCCTGAAGTCAGGGAATCCGGTATTCGACCCAGCGTACGCGTCCGTCGATTATAGCCTGGCGGATGCTGCGCTCGACGGCCGACAGGGCGGAGTCGCCCGATTTGACTTCAATAAAGACAATTTCATCGATATCGTTTTCATTCGACCCTGAAAACGCGACAAAATCGACCGGCTTTCCCAGAAAGCGCACATCCTGCGGATGGCAGGGAAAGTCCGGAAGATAGGGCGCAACCTGCTCCAGTACCTGGCCGCCGATAACCGCCCGGGAACGCTTGACCGCATCACTGCGCTCCAGATCGAGCCTGGACTGCGCTTTGCTCGATGCGATGACCTTTCCGAGTTTCACGCCGACGGCGACGCCCGCCATCACCAGGATCAAAGCGGAAATTGAAAGCACGACAATCAGAGATATGCTCATGGATCCCAGTGTAGTGCCTCCCCCTTCGCACGGGCAAGCGAAAAAGCTATACTTCCTGCAATGAATTTTTTGCCCGCCTGTCTCACGGACCTTACAAAAGCCGGCTTGAAGCCGGGGGATCTCGATGTCATCTTCGTTACCGGTGATGCCTATGTGGACCATGCTTCTTTCGGGGTTGCCCTGTTGGCGCGATTTCTTGAATCAATGGGATACAAGGCTGGCATCCTGGCCCGCCCCGATCCCGATGATGTGGAAGCTTTCAGACAACTTGGGAAACCGCGGCTCGCGTTTCTGGTGACAGCGGGCGCGGTTGACTCGATGGTCTCCAACTATACGGCGAATCGAAAGCTCCGTTCCGAAGACGAATACGCACCGGGCAAAGCCAGAGAGCTCTGCCAGCGGGCTGACGGGACAATCGGGCCAGGCATAAAAAACAGAAGCAACGCGCGCCCGGATCGGGCGACAATTGTCTACACCGGGATGTGCCGGCAGGCCTTTAAGGGTGTGCCGGTTGTCATCGGCGGACTGGAAGCCAGTCTCCGCCGCCTTGCCCATTACGATTTCTGGTCGGATTCGGTGAGAAAATCCATACTGCTGGACGCAAAAGCCGATATTCTGGTGTACGGAATGGGCGAACTTCAGCTGGCAGAAATTCTGAAACGCCTGACCGAAGGCTCCGCCCTGGATGGAATACCAGGCACGGTGCGCGCTGTTCATGTCGGCGCCATGCCCGAACATGAGCTGAAGCAGGCCTATCCCGAGGCGCTGATTCTGCCCGGCTACAGCGCCATTTCCGGCGCCGATCCAGTGTCCCGGCAGCATTTTGCCGAATCATTCGCAGCGCAATATCGAAATACCGACCCTTTTACCGCTAAGCCTTTGTTTGAGCGATACGGCGATAGGCTTGTCATTCAGGAACCGCCAATCCGCCTGCTAGAGCGCGGCGAACTGGACGCGCTCTACGCCCTGCCCTTCACGCGGCAGTGGCATCCCATGTACCAGGTCTTCGGAGGAGTGCCGGCGCTGGCCGAGGTGAAGTTTTCTCTGCTCTCGTCACGCGGCTGCTATGGGGCCTGTTCGTTCTGCGCCCTGACCATGCATCAGGGGCGGCTGGTGAGTTCCCGGAGCGCTGAGGCGATCGTCAGGGAAGCGCAAGAGTTGGCCGCTCTGCCCGATTTCAAAGGCAATATCCACGATGTCGGCGGTCCGACAGCGAATTTCAGAAAGCCTGCCTGCGAAAAAATGGCGAAAAAAGGCGCCTGCGTCGACAGGCTCTGCCTTGCTCCCAAACCCTGTAAAAACCTTTCGGCCGATCACCGCGAATATGTGGAAATATTGCGAAAGCTGAGAGCACTGCCGGGGATAAAGAAGGTTTTTGTCCGCTCAGGCGTTCGATTCGATTATGCAATGCTCGATCCATCGGACGAGTTTCTGAAAGAGCTGGTGGAACATCATATATCCGGCCAGCTCAAGGTGGCGCCTGAGCATGTCTCAGAAAAGGTTCTGCAACTGATGGGCAAGCCGCCGCTCAGCTCCTTCGAGGCGTTCAAGAAGAAATATGAAGCATTAAACCAATCGCTCGGAAAAAAGCAGTATCTAATACCCTATTTTATTTCGGCGCACCCGGGATCAGGGCTCGCTGAAGCGCTGGAGCTCGCGCTGTATCTGAAAAAAACAGGGTTTGTACCGGATCAGGTACAGGATTTTTATCCAACCCCGGGAACGCTTTCTACCGCGATGTGGTGGTGCGGCATGAACCCGCTGGATGGGGAGCCCGTCTATGTCGCCAAAGGAGCGCACGAGCGGAGCCTCCAGCGGGCGCTTTTACAATTCAACAAGCCGCAGAATCGGGAATTGGTGAAAGAAGCATTGCAAATGCTGGGGCGGACGGATCTCATCGGTAATCGCCCCGGCTGTCTGATTCGTTAATGGTCCAGATCCAGGAAGTGGCCAAAGCGCTCCTTTTTGGTTTCCAGGTAAGCCCGGTCATGCTCATGCGCCGGCAGTTCATGCTGAACCCGCTCCTTCACGACGATTCCATGCTTTTCCAGCTCCGCAACTTTTTCAGGGTTGTTGGTCATGAGCCGGACGCTTTTAATGCCGATTTTTTTCAGCAT
>CAZZJJ010000202.1:0-3184 GCA_964654405.1 uncultured Treponemataceae bacterium | reverse complement strand
GATATTCAGTCTCATTCATAGGTCTTCCATGCCATCCCGCCTGATTCTCCATGAAGTCTACGCCTTTCCCTTTTATGGTTTCAGCAATGATTAATAATGGTTTCCCATCAAGCTGCTTTTGTTCGATAGCATTTGCAATGGAATAAATATCATGGCCGTTTACAGAAGCGACATTAAAACCGAAAGCCCGGAATTTTGATTCAATATCGCCCAACGCCATGACGGTATCATTTGAACCATCGATCTGAAGACCATTGTGATCGAGAATAAAGATAAGATTGTCAAGCTTGTAATGTGCCGCTGACATTGCGGCTTCCCAAACCATGCCTTCCTGTAATTCACCATCCCCGAGTATCGCAAATACTCGATAACTTGCTTTTCGATATTTCGCAGCCATTGCAAGACCTGCTGCGACCGATACACCCTGGCCGAGTGAACCAGTAGAAACATCCACGCCTGGTGTTTTTTTCATATCGGGATGTCCCTGCAAATGGCTGTCAATCTGCCTGAGATGCCAGAGATCTTCCCGCGGGAAAAATCCTTTATCAGCCAGAATTGCGTATAGAGCCGGACAGCCGTGGCCTTTGGAAAGTACAATCCTATCCCGATTTGCCCACGACGGATTAATCGGATCCACACGGGCTGTTTTGTAATAAAGAGCCATCAGAATTTCGACGCAGGATAAAGACCCGCCCGGATGACCCGACTGACAGCGGTAAAGCATCTCAATAATATCCCGCCGCAAGCTGTCAGCTTTTTCAATGAGAAAACCGTTATTCATCTATTTATCCTTTCACCGCACCTGCAGTAAGTCCTTCGACCAGTCGTTTCTGCGCAAAGAAAAATAAAATACAGACAGGAATGATAGTTATAATCCCGCCTGCTGTTAGCATGCCCCACTCAACCCCCAGCTGACCAATAAAATTTTTCAGTGCAACCGGGATGGTTCTGTTTCGTTCATTCGTGAACATGACAGCAAAGGTATATTCATTCCACGCGGTCATGAACACATAAGCCCCTGTTGCGATGATACAGGGAACGAGCATGGGAAAAATGATTTTCAGAAAAGCCTGAGCCCTGTTAGCTCCATCAACCATGGCAGCTTCTTCCAGTGAACGAGGCAAATCGTCAAGATAGCCATTCAAAAGCCAGATCGAAAAAGGAATGGTGAATGTGGTGTAGGAGAGTATCAGCGCTGTGGGTGTATAGAGAATTCCCGCCTTTCTCATAATGGCAAACAATGGAATCAGCAGGAGGACAGTCGGAAACATATTATTCGTCAAAAAAAGGGTCATAAAGAATTTTCGCCCCCGGAAGCGATATCGAGAAAACGCGTAAGCCGCCAGCAAAGAGACTGTTAGCGAAATCACGGTTGTAAAAAACGCGACCAGAAGGCTGTTCAGCATTGGTTTCAGAAAATTGTACTCAGTAAAAAGCCTTGTATATGAAGTGAATGTTGGAGCTTTCGGCCAATAGGTAACAACAGAAGCGTATAACTCTTTCTCTGGTTTTATCGATGTTACAAAGGTCCAATAAAATGGGAAGAGAAGAAAAATCAGCAACGCTGCCAGAAGAATATGACCGGGCAATCTTCGTAGAATTCGCTGCAGCCGGAGCTTTCTCCCATTCATCATAGTGCTTCCTCCTGGCTTTTAAAGAGTTTTTTCAAATATGGAATTGCGACTGAAGCAAGAGCAAGAGCAAGAAGTATTGCCATGGTAGAAGCATACCCCAGATTAAGCGCGTTTCCTTTATTGAAAACATACACACTCAATGTCTGGGTAGAATATGCAGGACCGCCTTCTGTAAGATTGAAAATTACATCCACTGAATTAGCTACCCAGATGATTCTCAGCATGGTAGTAATAAAAATGGTGTTCTTCAGTGATGGCACTGTCACCATGAAAAAACGCTGGAACGAGCTTGCGCCATCAACATCAGCGGCGTCATACAATTCTTCCGGAATGCCTTGCAAACCCGCGAGAAGCATAAGGGCAAAAAACGGAATCCCCTGCCAGATTATCGTCAGGATAACCGCAGGAAATGCCGTCGATTGCTGGGCAAGAAAAGGAACATTATTTTCAATCAATCCCAATTTTGCAAGCAGATCGTTCAAGACTCCATAATTGCCGTCAAAAATCCACCGCCACATGAGACCAATAAGCACACCAGGCGTCACCCATGGAATGAGACTGATAGAGCGGAAAAACCCTCTGCCGAAAAAATGCCGATTTAAAAGCAGGGCTAGCATGAACCCAAAAACAAATTGCAATCCAACTCCCGCGCTGACCCAAATGACCGTTTTGAGCAATGCCTGCCAGAAAAGCGGATCCTTAAAAACAGTTATGTAATTTCCTAATCCAATGAAACGAATCTGACTGGGACGGCGCAGATCATAATTTTGGAAGCTCATCAATACAGCATTGATGACAGGGATGAAAACAACAGCAAGTATTGTAGCAAGCGCGGGAGCAAGGAGAAGGTATGGCCATACTGTTGTTTTTTTTCTCATTCGCAACCTCAATGATAAAAGGATATGCAAAGCGGCCTGCCAATTTTGATCAGCAGACCGCGCATGATTGTTTAACTATTTACCCCAGAGACCTTTTTGGAGCTGTTTCATTGCGTCTGCAGCGCTCATTTTGCCTGTCAAAGCTGCGGCAATCGTGTTTGGCCAGATTGTGCTTATCCATTCTGTCGTTGTATCAAGGATAGGATAGATGCCGGCATACGGCGCGCCTTCAATTGAAACTTTCATAAAGCGGTTATTCTGGAAGAAGGGGAGCTTCTGGACATCTTTGCTGACTGGTACGTTCCCGGTTGCTGTGCACCAGGCTTCCTGCCCCTTGCCAGTAGCGAGATAAGCAAGCCACTCGAACGCGGCATCCCTGTTCTTTGCGGACTTCAGCATGACATTCTCTGTATCACCCATGCTGGTCCATCTTCCTGCCCCGCCAGGGAATGCAAAGGCATCGACATCATCGCCAAAAGTATCCATCATGCCAATAGACGAACCAATATGGTGAATGGTCATCGCTGTTTTTCCGGATTTGAAATTGGCGATAATTTCATTGAATCCGTCCATTGGAGCTGTCGGCGGAACATATCCGTTTTTAAACAGGTCGATATAATCCTGCATGCCAGCAATTGCCTGCGGTGTTGTAAAATCATCAAAGTTTCCGCC
>CAZZJJ010000201.1:0-3186 GCA_964654405.1 uncultured Treponemataceae bacterium | reverse complement strand
AGGGCTTCCGGTTTGACCCACGCAAAACCTATGGCATCTTCGCCCAGCCGTATCTGCGCCCATTCGCGTTCCGACAGCCTTCGGACAGCTTCCGGAATGAGAATGTGCTCTTCCATGAAAATCATTTTTTTCATTTTTTGGGCAATCGCGGCAGATTTGGGCGCAAACGCTTTCCCGCCCTGATCCAGCGCAAGCCGCGCTTCTTTAAAGAGCTCGCGGATTTCGTCATGTTTGCCCCACATGACCCGGGAAGGCCCGGTAAATCCATGCTTTTCCAGATAGGGGAAGAGCTGGTTTTCTTTCCGAGTATAATGGATGATGATTTTGGAAGCATTTTCGAGGGCTGCAGCGGCGGTATCCCTGCTGCTCATGCCCCAGCGGAAGGCTCGCGCGGTGTTCTTCAGCTCCTTCAGCGCGGTCATCGCACGGCGGTTTTCTTCGATAAGCGTGTAAACCGGGTGCCCCGGAGTTTTTTTGGGGTTGCCGTTCTGAGCGAGCGATTGTTCAAACACTTCAACGTGAACTTCGCAGAGGCGCTGGACTTCCTCGACTGGCATGCCGCCGTCGATCAACGCTTGCTCCATCGCGGCTACTTCCGCGGCGCTGACGCCTTGAATCAGGCGCCCGAATTCCCGCTTGACTTCATGAACAGGCACTCCCTGGTGCAGTTTGCCGATAATGTCCTTCAGCTTCAGCTGCCGTTCCGGGTCGACTGTCAGATATTCACTCATGGTTCGCTCCTTGCATGATAGAAGATACAAGGGGTGAGCCAAATAATCGGTAACCTATGTTACAAAACTGGATCTTTCAGTGGGTGTCTTTCGAAGTCAGACCGAATTTTTCTTCTTCCACGTTGCCGTGCGGTTCGATATGAACAATGACGTCGTAAATTTCGGGCAACGCCTGTTTTATCGATGTCTCGACTTGCTGAGAAATCTCATGGGCTTCTCTGACGGTCATGTCAGGATCTACTTCAATATCCATGTCGGCGACAAACATCGAGCCAATCCTTCTCAGTCTGACGCGGTGCGGATTGCCGGCGAGCGGCACATCGGAAACGGCTTTGAAAAGGTCCCGGTAGGGGCCATGATCGGTGGTTCCATCCATGAGTTCCGTGTTGGCTTCCAGAAAAATGCCGATTGCATTTTTTATAATCCAGAGAGCGACCAGCATGGCCAGCACTTTATCGATGACCGGAATACCGGTGAGGAAAGTGAGTCCCAAACCGATGAGGACGGCGGCTGAGGTGATAACATCTCCGCGCATGTTTTTAGCGTTGGCGATCAGCATCGCTGAGTTGGATTTTTTACCCAGGTAGAATTGGCTGTAGGTAAGCGCCAGTTTTCCCGCAATAGACACGCCTGTCACCCACAGCGCGAGCGATGAGGGCATTGATGCCGGCTCACTGCTGAAAATCGCTCTCAAGGCTGAAACAAAAACCTGCCCGCCGGCGAAAAAGACAATAAAGGCGATAACCGCAGACGCGACCGTTTCGATTCGGCCGTGTCCATAGGGATGCTCCTTGTCGCTCGGTTTGGCGCTGATGCCTGCCGCAAGGAGTGTCATAAGTGCGATGAGGACATCGGTGCTGGAATCTATGCCATCAGAAAGAACCGCAAGGCTGCCTGCAATAAAACCTACAATGATTTTCATCGCCGCGAGCATGAAGTTGCCGCCAATCGCTATCCAGCTGGCGGTTCTTATAAGTCGAATTCTATCTTCCATATCTTCTGTCTCGCTCTTTAGATCAGCTTCGTTCGCTGAGAATCCCATCCGCTGCCCGCAGTCCGGATGCCCAGGCAGCAGTTATCCCCCGGCTGGTGCCCGCCCCGTCGCCTATCAGATACAAGCCTTCGGCTACCTTGAAATGCTGGTCGGCAAAAACAGGCTTGTTCGCATAAAGCTTGATTTCCGGGTAATAGAGAATGGTGCTGGGATGCAGAAGCCCCGGGACAATGGAATCCAGCAGTTTGATACCGTTCCAGATGGCGTTCAGCACCTTGGCCGGAGCCGAGAGGGCAATGTCGCCGGGGGTGCAGGAAGGCAGAGTGGGTTCAAAATCGTAGAGATCGCCGGTAAAGGACTCAGCAAAGGAGCGTTTGCCAAGCCGGAAATCGCCGATCCTCTGCATGATGGGTTTACCGCCGCCAAGAAGGCTGGCCTGCATGCCGAGCATCCTGGCGTATGCCTGTCCGGAAGCAAGCGGCGCTGTCAGGGTTACCGTTTTCAGCATGGCGAAGTTGACAAGGCCATTGGCAGGCCGCGAAGACGACCATGCATGGCCATTGACTGAATACCAGTAGCCGGTTTCAGGATCACCGTAGCGTTCCTGGACAACGTGGGCAGAGCGCGAGTTAGTGCAGAAGGTGCGTGTTTTCTTGGGGAACATGAATTTGGGATCGTAATAATCCTTGACGATGGGATATCGTTCTTCCCGGGTTTCGATCCGTACGCCGATATCGACAATGTTGTCTCGGTACGGGATCGAACAGAGGTTCATCATGTCCTGCAGAAAGGCAAAGCCGCCCCGGCCCGGCGCCAGAATAAGATCCGTATAGTGAATCTCACGCTTGTCGGTTGTGATGACCTTGGCGCTTGCGTCCATGGTTTTCATGGTTTCGCCAAGCGCAATTGAAACACCGGCAGCCTGAAGCCGCGCGGTCAGTTGTTTGATGAGTTCGATGCCGCCGTCAGTTCCCAGATGTGACTGGCGGATTTCCAGGAGCTTGACCCCGATCTTTTCCGCCCGATGCACATAGGTACGGATATTCTTGCGCTCCATGATTGCGGGCTGGAGAAAATCTTCGACACGCTTGAGGTAATACGATGCGGTCACCTCGTCCCAGCAGGTTTCAGGAAAGCCGATGGGCCAGCTGAAATTCATCTTGCAGTCATTTCTAAGCCCGCCTGAAGACATTTCATTCTTATCGAGGATGAGAATTGAGTCCTGCGGTCGCCGGGCCTGGAGTTCGAACGCGGCTCCGAGGCCAGCGGGGCCGGTGCCGACTATGACGATATCGTAGTGTTGCATGACGGTACGAAATAATAGCAGAGACAGAAGAATACGTACAGGGTAGGAGAAAGCTGAAGTTTTGCCATTTCTCTTGAATCAGGTCGAATAACTGTCCAGCCCCCTTGATTCGATTCAAATTTATCAATAATTATGCTTCCAATCGCAAATTAAAA
>CAZZJJ010000200.1:0-3191 GCA_964654405.1 uncultured Treponemataceae bacterium | reverse complement strand
CCCGTGTCGTCGTCGGGGAGTTCAATGAAGAAGACAATCTCGAAATTACCGGCGTTGGTGTCGCGCCTTCAACGGGATTGCGCCGTGGTGTTGTGCTGAATATCGAAGCGACTCTGAACGCGGTCAATGCGAGCGTGGATGCTGCCGAGCTTATGTCCGGTTGCGAAATCCACGAGGTTGTGCTTGGTCTGTCAGGCGCGAACGTCGACAGCATGAATTCGAGAGGCGTTGTCGCCGTAGCGGGCAAGGGAAGGGAGATTACCAGCGAAGACATCGCACGCGTCCATGAAGCGGCGCGCGCTGTTTCCATCCCCATGGATCGCGAAATTCTCCATGTCATTCCCCGAACCTACATGGTGGATACTCAGGACAATATCCATGACCCGCTCCACATGATCGGCGTACGGCTTGAAGCCGACATGCATATTATTACCGGAGCGGTCACGACAACGCAAAATCTTGAAAAATGCGTCACTAGAGCTGGATATCGAGTCGAAAAGCGGGTACTGAACTGCTATGCGGCCTCCAGAGCGGTGCTGACGCAGGAAGAAAAGGATTTAGGCTGTCTGCTGATGGATATCGGCGGCGGCACGACTGATTTGATGGTCTTTTCTAATGGCGCGCCAGTCTATACCTGCGCGATTCCCGCCGGCGGCGCGCAGGTAACCAACGATATCTCAATCATGATGAGCATACTGCTCGACAACGCTGAAAAGCTGAAACGGGAAGCTGCCTGCTGTTGGATGGAAGCGGTGGATCCTGAAGAATTCATTGTTGTACCGGGTATCGGCGGCCGCGATCCTTCAGAGATTCCGCGCCGAAAGCTCTGTTCAATCGTACAGCCGCGCATGGAAGAAATTTTTCTCATGGCCAAGGAAAAGCTTGAAAAATCGGGATATCTGAAGGAAATTCGAGCCGGTATAACCCTCACCGGCGGTACAGCCCAAATGGAGGGAGTCTGCGAACTTGCAGAATTCATCTTCAACGTTCCAGTGCACATCGGGCTTCCGCCCGTTATCGGCGGACTTGAATCTGAATATCGAAATCCAGCTTTTGCGACCGCTGTGGGGCTGGTGATGCTTGCGGCGGATGAAATGGCGGCAAGTGCCTTGTCGAGAGGAAAGGGACTCAAGCAAGGGATCAGGCCGCGCGGACCTGCAAAGCAGGGATCACCAGGCAAATCCAGCGCTGGAAAAATCTGGAACTGGCTGAAAGACAAATTCATTTGATTGGAAAAAGGAGGAATATATGGCTATTGAAATCATCGATGAAGCGAATGCGGCAAACCCAACGGTAATCAAAGTCATCGGCACGGGCGGCGGCGGCTCCAACGCAGTGAACCGGATGATCGCAAGCGGTCTCAAAAATGTGCAGTTCATCGCCGTGAATACGGATTTGCAGGATCTGGGAAGGTCCAAGGCCGAGATCAAGCTTGGTATCGGAACCAAGGTGACCAAGGGACTTGGAGCGGGCGGAAAGCCCGAGCTGGGCGAAAAAGCGGCCATGGAAGATCGTGACATGATAGAGCAGGCGCTGCGCGGCGCTGACATGGTGTTCGTAACCTCAGGGCTGGGGGGCGGAACCGGAACCGGTTCAGCACCGGTTATTGCCCAGATTGCCCGGGACCTGGGCGCACTCACCGTCGCGGTGGTAACCAGACCATTCGGCTTTGAGGGCAAGGTTGTCAATAAGATTGCGGCTGAGGGACTTGAGCGGCTTCGCCAGGCAGTGGATACCGTCATTGTCATTCCGAACCAGAACTTGCTCAAAATCGTCGATAAAAAAACGCCGATTAAGCAGGCATTCCTCCTCGCTGATGATGTTCTGCGCCAGGGAGTGCAGGGAATTTCGGATCTCATCACCCTAGCGGGCGACATCAATATCGATTTTGCCGATGTCAGAACAGTCATGGAAGGTCAGGGCGATGCAATCATGGGTATCGGCATTGGACAGGGTGAGAATCGAGCCCTGGACGCAGCATCCAAGGCGGTCAACAATCCCCTGCTTGAAGACGCACACATTGAAGGCGCGAAAAATGTCCTGGTCAATGTGACTGGCGGTGAGGACTTCTCGCTTATCGAGTATGAACAGATTGTGGATCTCATCACGCAGAAAGCATCTGAAGACGCCCATATTATCACAGGGTTTGTGACCGATGCAAAAATCGGCGACGAAGTCCGGGTGACAGTTATCGCGACAGGATTCGGAACCTCAAAACCCTCGGCTTCCAGCATGGGAACGAGCCAATCCAGCCTGAAAACCAAATCCGGCATCAGAATGCCGAACAGCGATTATGTTTCGCCGGCTGAATACGAAATGATGACGCAGAACAGCCCAGCGGTCACAAAAGGCTACAGCTTCGATCCCGCCAACGGTGAAGATGAGCTCGATGTGCCCACCATTCTCCGTGAGATGAAATTCGGAACCGAAAAGCAAGGAGCCCGTGCGTGAGTCAGCTCGGCTCCAGTTACAAGGCGCATCTGCTCATGGTGCGAAAACGTTCAAGCCTGACGGTGGAGGTGTATCTGCGAGAACTCTCCCGGCTTGAGCAGTTTCTGGAGCACAGCGGGAAAACTCCCCTCACGGCATCGAGCGAGGATATCCTTGCCTATTTGGTGAAAAGGCAGAGCGAAGGTCTGTCGCGGACAACCATGGCTCGGGTTGTCGCGAGCGTTCACTCGCTGTTCAAATATTTGCAGCTCGAAGGCTTGCGGGAAGATGATCCCTCGCTCTTGATCAGGACGCCGAAGCAGGCGCGGACCCTGCCGGAAGTTCTGCAGCCAGAGGAAGTGGATCGGTTTCTGGCCAGCATCAATCCGGACAGTCCCAACGGACTGCGGGACAGGGCTATATTCGAGCTGATTTATTCATGCGGGCTGAGAATATCGGAAGCGGCAAGTCTGACCTTTGACCGGCTGTACTTGAAAGAGAGGCTTTTACGGGTAACCGGAAAACGCAAAAAGGAAAGGCTCGTGCCTTTTGGCGATGATGCGCTCTACTGGCTTGAAAAATATCTGGAAGAGGGACGGCCTCATCTTGCGAAAGGCAAACATTCCAATCTCGTTTTTCTGAATCAGGAAGGCAACGGCATATCCAGAAAGGGTATCTGGAAGCGTTTTTCGGGGGTTCGGGCAGCCGCCGGAGTCCATGCGAAGGTTCATACATTCCGTCATAGCTTCGCCACACATTTG
>CAZZJJ010000199.1:0-3207 GCA_964654405.1 uncultured Treponemataceae bacterium | reverse complement strand
GCTTATTATTGAAGAAAGCTGTGAAAAAATCATCCGGGCGCCGGAAAGTCTGGTCCTTTCCTTGTAATCGAGGCTCATTTCCGCGGGAAGCGACGAGTAGGGGACCATCACCATCGTGTACACGGTGCAGAACAGAGCGTAGGCAAAGAAATAATACAGGAAAGAAACGAATTCGCTGCCAGTTTTGAACGATATCCACAAAAGGAAGAAACTGATGAATACCGGCACAATTCCGATTAGAAAATACAGCCGTCTGCGGCCATATTTCGATTTTGTCCTGTCGGAAATACATCCCATGAGCGGATCGGAAACGGCGTCCCAGAATTTTCCTCCAAAAACGACAAGACCGGCGAGCGCTGGCCGAAGTCCAACCACATCGGTCAGAAAAAACAGAAACAATGTCGAGATGATCAGAAATGAACCGCCGCCGTACAGATCGCCGATTCCGTAGGAAACAAGGCTTTTGAACTTGATTTTCCGCTCAGGAGATTGAGCCATGGACCGCCTCCGATTATTTACTGAGTGAAAATAAGTAAATCACGGCATGGCAGCGCTGTCAATTAAAAATTATCGATTACGGCTTGCTTTCAGAAAGTCCCATTAAAATCGTTTTCAGTTTCTCGACATAGACAGCCCGGTTTTCAGGCAGAAAATCACGCTCGGCGTAACCGACAAAAGCGAACGGAACAACCTTTCCAGTCTTTTCCATGTCCTTGACGACTTTGTCGGGTTTAGTATCTCCGGAAATAGTGATAAAGGCAGCTTGGCGGATTTTCCCTGCTGAAAGCTTCAGCCAGGAACGCACGGGCGGGCTGAGGCTCCACGACCAGATTGGTGTAATGACATAGACTGTATCGTACTGGGCGGTATCCCTTTGCGGCGGCTCGATTTTTGAAGAAAATTTGAAAGTGGATGCGGCTCCGGTGATCATGAAGCCGAAAAAACCAGTCTTTCGTTCATGCACTTCCTTGATTTCTTCAAGGTCAGCGCCGGTCAGAACCGCGATATCCTCCGCAACCTGCCTTCCCGCCGTGCCTTGTGAATAATACACAACAAGCACTTTCCCAGCGTTCATTATCGGCTGGATTTCAGTTCGAATGTCGCTCTCCGCTCGATGGTACATGCTGGGAGCGCTGACGACGTCGGTTTTGGTAGGATCGGAGCTGGCGCAGGATACAAAGGAGCAAAAAGACAGGAAAAGAGTTAAAACAATTCCAAAATGATCACGATGGGTTGATTTTTTCATTCATGAACCTCTATGGCTATTGTAGGATATCGCTGCGGCTCAGGGAAGCCTTGATTGAATAATTGAATAAAGCGAAAAACTATGTCACTATGGCTGCTCAATGAAAAAATTACCGGTGCAGAAACTGCCGCTTTTCGGCCCTGCGAGCTTTTATCGCGATGCACTTGCCTTAGCCATTCCCGTCATGCTGCAAAGCCTGATTACCGGCCTTGTGTCGCTGGTGGACAACTTCATGGTTGCCGGGCTTGGCGACGCCCGCATGGCCGGCGTCAATATCGCAAACCAGATAAATTTCGTTTTCCTCATCGTCGTCAATGTCGCCTGCATAGCAGGAGGAATATTCCTTTCCCAGTTCAGGGGCGCGGGTGATAAAAAAGGCATGGCGCAGGCGTTTCGATTCAAAATCGTTGCCGCTGGACTGATTGCAGCCGTTTATTTTCTGCTCTGCCAGATGTTTCCGGAACAATTGCTTTCGCTTATGGTGGCCGGCAATCGGGAAGGAGCGGAGATTGTTGAACAGGGCGTGCGCTACATGCGCGCCGTTTCCTGGTCCTTTGTTCCCCTTGCAATCTCCGCGGCTTTCGGTTCGAGCTTCAGGGATATCGGCGTACCGAAAATTCCGCTCATCGTTTCGACGACAGCCGCCCTGGTCAATACCTTTGGGAACTATCTTTTGATTTATGGAAACCTGGGTGCGCCGCGGCTTGAGGTGACAGGCGCTGCGATAGCTACGGTGATTGCCAGGATTTTTGAGCTGGCAGCCTTCTTTATAATGCTGAAGCGGATGAAACCGGTCTTTGTGTTCAGGCCGTCAGCGCTTTTTGCGCTGGAACGAAAATTCTTGCGTGAAGTTTTATCGCGTTCAGCGATGATGTTTTTCAGCGAGACTGCATGGGTGGTTTCTGAAACGATCATTACAGCCCTCTACAATGGACGTGGCGGAGCTGAAACCGTCGCCGGCATGGCTGCAGGCTGGTCGGTCGCCAATCTCATCTTCCTGGTTTTCCCAGCCATTCACACAGTAGCCAATGTGGTTGTCGGCTCTACCCTTGGGGCGGGCCGTCTCGATGAAGCCCGGCAGAAAGCCCGCTGGGTGCTGTCAGGCTCGGTTGTGATGGGTATTGCCGGAGGACTCGCCGCCGCGCTTTCCACCCTTGGAATTCCGCTGGTGTTCGGCAACCTGACTGACAGTGCCCGTGTGGTCACCAGAGGACTTATCTTTGTCATTGGAATTTATCTGCCGATGTGGTGCCTTTTAAACGCCCAGTTCGCCATTTCCCGAGCTGGCGGTGACACCCTCATGGGTCTTTGGGTCGATGTCGGCGTCACCTACCTTATCTTTATTCCTGCGGCCTTTCTGATTGCGCGCCTGACTGACTGGGGTCCTGTCCTGCTCTTCGGCATAGCGAAAATCTCCGATATACCCAAGGCGCTGGTGGCGGCCTGGTGGCTCAATAAGGAGCGCTGGGTTAAAAACCTGACTTCGCTTTAACCGTGTATCTCATAAGTGAGCAAATCAGAACGGCACCTGCTCTAGTCTGGCACCGCCTTGCTGTTTTGCAGCAAGCAATCCCTGGATTCCTGCCGCAAGCAATTCTTCAAACCGGACAGCTCGTCCCGCTGGGTGATCGACAGTTGCAACGCTCGCGGAGACAGAATAGCGAATGCCCTCTTCGGTCTGGAAACTGAATCCTCCGCAGAGCCTGTCCATCACAGGCTCGATCTTTTCATGATCTACCGATTGCAAAAAAAGCATGAATTCATCGCCATGCGTTCTGCAAAGAATATCATACACCCTGATTCTTGACGAAAGACGATGCGCGAAATCCATCAAAATCTGATTGCCGGCCAGATGTCCCAATTCGTCATTGATTTTTCTGAAGTGATCGATATCGAACATGAAAAACGAGTAGGCGATGTTATGGCGGGTGCACATCGAGAGGGTCTTTGAGGTTTCTTCC
>CAZZJJ010000198.1:0-3219 GCA_964654405.1 uncultured Treponemataceae bacterium | reverse complement strand
TACCGCCAGCTCTACCAGGCTGTCACTGGTGAGCCGCTGACCTGGGACGAACTGATCCGGCAATCGGAACGAATCTACAATTTCCAGCGCATTTTCAATCTCCGCATGGGGTATGGAAAACGCAATGAAGACTATCCGCCGTACCGCGCAGTCGGCCCGGTAACCGAAGCCGAATATCTTTCACGCCAGGAACGCTACGACAAACAGCTCAGGGAAAAGATGGGGCTCAATCCCGAATCCATGACACTGCAGGAAAAAATGGCCGCGACCCGCAAATGGCGCGAGCAGCAGTACGAATCCCTCCTGGACGCTGTATACAAGCGCCGCGGCTGGAACAACAACGGCATTCCAACGCCCGAACATCTGAAAGCTATCGGCATGGATTTGCCCGAACTGCTGGAAGTTGTTCAAAAACACCTCTGATTTTTTCTTGATGGTGGAAGGGCGGCCTGCAATGGCCGCCTTTTTTTATTCGCTGCAGGGAGCCGCTTTTCATAATCCTTCAGGATTTCGCCTTGCGTCATCCTGCTGAGGAAAGTAAGATAAACGCATGTACCGGAAACTTACTGAGGCTGAATGCCGCGATGCCATGAAAAATGGCGAATTTTCGCAAGCTATTGTTTCGAGTAAACCATCAGTCGCGATAGTCCTGACACAGAGCTGGTGTCCTCAATGGGGCTGGATGCGGTCCTATCTCCCAGCCCTTGCCGAAGCTCCCGAAATGGATATTTACTGGCTCGAATATGACCATGAGCCGTTTTATGATGAGTTTCTTGAATTCAAGGAAGACCGCTTCGGCAATCGCGAAATTCCTTATGTCCGATATTACCGTAATGGAAAGCTTGTCAAGGAAAGCAACTATATCGACAAGGCCGGATTCCTGCGGATGCTGAAAAACTGATACTTTTTTCGCCGGAGGCGATATCATGAAACATGGTCTGAAGCGGCTGCTTTTTTCGCTTGGCGGCAGAGCCTTGACGGTCATCCCGCAGAAAGTGCCCGTGCTTTTTTCCGGCCTTGGCGCTGTACGAAAAATCCCTGGCGAGCTGGCGACACTCAAAGTGGGAAAGCCGCTGATTATAACCGACGCTGGGGTTGAAAGAGCGGGAATCCTGGCAAAGCTCACGGAGATTCTGAAAAGCGCCTCCATTCCGTATGCTGTATTTTCGGGTATTACGCCTGACCCCACCTTTGAAGTCTGTGAAAAGGCGCTGGAAGCGCTCCGCGTGAACTCCTGCGATTCGGTCATCGCGCTGGGAGGAGGCTCGGTGATGGACGCCGGCAAGCTGGTCCGGATGGGCGCGACGCACAAAAAACCGCTTGCCCGATTTGCAGGCCTGCTGAGATGCAGAAACCGCGGTCTGCCGTTTATCTGCATACCGACGACCGCTGGCACCGGCAGCGAGGCAACAGCTGCTGCAGTCATTACCGATTCCGTAAAACATCGAAAAGTCACGGTTCTCGACCCGCGGCTTCCGCCTGATTCAACGATTCTAGACCCGGCGCTGACAGCAGGTTTGCCGCCTGCGCTGACCGCGGCTACCGGCATCGACGCACTGACGCACGCCATTGAGGCGTATTGCAACACTCTGCATTATCGCGATGTTGATGTTCAGGCGCTCGAAGCAGCCAGGCTCATCTTCGCTAATCTTCCCAGAGCCTATGCTGACGGCAGCGATCTGGAAGCCCGGGAGAATATGCTGAAGGCGTCGCATATCGCGGGGAGGGCCTTTACCCGCGGTTTTGTGGGTTATGTTCACGCGGTTGCGCATCGGTTCGGCGAAAAATACCATGTGCCGCACGGGCTGGCCAACGCCATTGCACTGCCCTGGTTCCTCGATTTTTATGTCGATGTCTGCCCGGAGCGCCTGGCGGATTTGGCGGACATGGTTCTTCGCGAGGATACGCGGCGTGAGGATACGCGGCGTGAGTATACGCGGCGCGAAGCGTATTCTGGTGAGGCGGAAGTGGCCGCAGCACCCGAAACACACCAGAATTCGGAACCGCGAAATCCGGAATTCAATCTCCGTTCCATGAACAAAACCGAGCGCAGAGCCTGGTATCAGAAAAAGGCTCGCGCTTTCTGCGATGCGGTCAAAGCGCTTGAACTTGAAATAGGCATTCCCGGAAAAGGGGATTTTATCCGCGCGGAAGATATCGACAGCATTGCTGAAGGAGCCATCAAAGAGGCGCACAGAACGCCCTATCCCGTTCCGGCGGTTCTCGATGCCGATGATTTGAAAACGCTCATACGGAAAATGATGAAATAGGGGGTCGAGCGATGAGAAAAAAGAGTTGTACAAGAAAAGCCGTATGCTTTGCACTTCTTGCGTTTTTATTGTTGCCGCTCCAAATCCTGTCAGCGCAATCCGCGCAAAACCATGTTGGGCACATGGTGCTTCCAAACGGACTCGAAGTTTTCGTTGTGGAAAATCATTCCGTGCCGCTGGTGACTGTCTGTGTCGCGTTCCGAGGCGGAGCGAGCGCGCAAACACCTGAAACCGCGGGGCTGTTTCATCTGTATGAACACATGATGTTCGCCGGCAACTCGAAATTCCCGACCAAGGAATCGTTCAACGCGGCTCTCAATAGCATGGGGACGACAGCGTGGAATGGTGCGACAGGCACTGAATATATCAATTATTACATTACCGTGCCATCGGAAAAAACGGATGAAGCCGTGGAATTTTGGGCTCAGGCTGTCCGCAATCCTTTGTTCGAACCAGCGGTTCTGGAAAACGAAAAAAATGTTGTCTTGAATGAGATCAAAGGATATCACGCAGATCCGGCCCGAATAGCAGCTAACGCGCTTGAGTCCAGAATGTTCAAGGATTATCCGTGGCGGAAAAATATCGATGGCCCTGAATACAATGTGCAGTCTGCGACAGTTCAGGTGCTGAAGCAAATGCAAAGCCGCTATTATGTACCAGGAAACATGGCGCTCATGGTTGGCGGCGATTGCACCATGGAAGAAATCAAGGCGCTTGCGGAACAGTATTTGGGGGATTGGAAAGGACAGGGTGCGCCGTCCTTCGGTGTACCGCCCCATGGAAAAATCCCGGCTGGTATCAATCTTGTTTCGGTAGAGGATCAATTCTACCGCGGTATCGGAAATATCCAATTCCGCTGGAGAGGCCCCGATGTCCTCGCGCAGACACAGGATACCTATACATCAGATGTCCTGCTCTTTTTGCTTTCATCGCCCATCGGCCGGTTCAA